>DATFMD010000027.1:0-8268 GCA_035267125.1 Nitriliruptoraceae bacterium
GCTGGCCCCGTTGATCTGGAGCGTCAGGAACAGCAGCACCGTCACGATGAAACCGACGCCGAACTGCTGCTCGAGTTGGCTGGAGTCCTTGCCGTCAGGCGTCGTGATCTGGATCTCGGGCAGGGCGGATGCCTGCTGCAGTTGCGCCGGGTCGACCTCGGCGTCGGTCAGGAATGCCGCGAGGTTGGCCGTCTGCATGGACTGCGCCACCAGCTGTTCGAGCCGTGCATTCGGTTCGGCGACGAGCAGGGTCTGCTCGTCGATGACCACTCCGTCGACGTCGCCGTCGTTGACCGCCTCGTCGGCGGCGGCAGCAGTGGCGATGTCGAGCACCTCGACACTGTCGATCTCCATTGCCTGGGCGGTGTTCGAGACGGCCTGGTCGAAGCCGTCGGGCAGGTCGGCACCCGCCTCCACGCCCAGGACCACGTCGACCGTGTCGTCGTCGCCGCCCAGCAGGGTGGGCGCGACGATGATGCCCACGATCACCAGCAGGCTGATCGCGGTGGTGAGGAGGAAGGCGCGGTTGCCGAGACGATCGCGCAGTTCGCGTTGGGCGACGAGTTGGACGAGGGCACGCGACGTCATGGCGTCACCGATTGGGGGCCGGATTGTTCGGCCTCCTCCGCCGCGCGTGCCTCGGCCTCGGCCAACGAGATGCCGACCACCTCGCGAAACACCTCAGAAAGCGATGCCGGTTCGAACGAGAACCGCTCGACGGTGCCACGCTCGGCCAACGCGGCGACCACCTCGGCCGGATCGGTTGCTGCCGGCACGCCCAGGCGAGCGAGGCCGTCGCGGGTGGTACGGACGGCGTGTGCGGTGGGACCCTGCGGTCCGGCCAGGGTCAGGTGTGACGGGGCCTCCGCGGCGGCCAGCCTGAAGGTGACCGAGGAGACTCCCGTGGACGACCTGACCTCGTCGAGTGATCCCGACAGGCGGTCGCGACCCTCCGCGATGATGACGACGTCGTCCACGAGGTCTTCGACCAGGTCCAACTGGTGGCTCGAGAACACCACCGCCGAACCAGCGGCGGCGCGTTGCACCAGGACGTCACTCATGGCCTCGACGCCCAGGGGGTCGAGGCCCGAGAACGGTTCGTCGAGCACCAACAGGTCGGGTTCATGCACCAGCGCCGCAGCCAACTGGACACGTTGTTGGTTGCCGTGGGACAGGTCGCTGACGACGTCATCGGCGCGATCACCCAGCCCGAGGCGCTCGAGCCATTCGGACGCCGCGGCCGTGGCCGCCGTGGCCGTCATGCCATGCAGCCGGCCCATGAAGGTCAACTGGCTGCCAGCCGGCATGCGGCGGTAGAGCCCTCGTTGCTCGGGCATGTAGCCGAAGCGCAGGCGTCCCTGGGCAGTGACCCGGGAGCCCTCCCATGCGACGTCGCCGTCGTCGAGGTCCACGAGTCCGAACACCGAGCGCATCGACGTGGTCTTGCCGGCGCCGTTGGGCCCGAGGAAGCCAAGGATCCGACCGCGGGGGGCAGCCAACGACAACCCGTCCAGCGCCGTGACGTCGCCATAGCGCTTGCGCAGGTCGGTCAGTGTCAGCAACGCGGCTCCCGAAACGGTCGGACGGGCATGGTAGGGGTCCTACGAGCGAACCGATGCTCACGCGCCGACGTGCACGGAGTCCTCGTCGCCCGTCGTCGCCGGCATCCCGGCCGGGTCCTGCCCGCGGCCGTGGGTGGGGTCGGCTCGTCGAGCCGCCAGGTAGGCGACCGCGCCCAGGGCAGCGACCACCGCACAGGTCACCATGGCCACGGGCACCGACACCTGGTCGGCGATCGCCCCGATCCCGATGCCGGCCACGGAGAAGCTCGCGAACGCGACCATCGAGTTGAGCGACAGGGCCGTGGCCCGGTGGTCGGCGTCGACCTGGCGATGGACCAGGTTGAGGTGCACCGGCCCGGAGGCACCGTGGACCAGGTACGTGGCGATGAAGGCCGCGACGATGCCGGCCACACCGGCCACCAGGCCCATCGCCACGATGAAGCCGGCCTGGACCAGCCGCAGGAGGGCCCCGGTGCGGTAGGGGCCCAGCCGACGCGACAGTCGGACGACGAAGAACGCTCCCGCACCGGATGCCGCCCAGCCGGCAGCGCTCACCGGCCCGAGCAGTGCGGCCCCACCATCCGTCGATCCGACCAGGTCGGCCAGGCGCACCGGGAACAGGTTCTCGAAGGCCACCATGCCGACGGACCAGGTTGCCTCCACGACCAGGAGCAGGACGAGCACGCGACCGGTGCGCACCAGCGACAGCGTCTCTCTGATCACCGACGGGACGTCACGCGCCGAAGCCATCAATGCGTCGATGCCCAGCGGCGGGCGCAGCTCGGTCATGAGCAGCATGAGCGACAGCGCCTGCAGCAGGACGAAGAAGATGGAGACGCCCATCACGACGGCCATCGGGTCCAGGGTCGCGATGGGGTCCCATGCCATGATGCCGCCAGCCGCGAGGCTGCCGGTCGCGATCGACAGGCCGGTCACCGTGCCAGCCTGGCCGAGGCCGGCCTCGACGTCGGCGTCGACGTCCACGGCGTGCACCGCGTCGACGTACCAGGCTCCCAATGGGCCACTCTCGAGCGCCCGATAGACGCCCATGGCGATCGAGGCGATCGCGACGACTGCCCAGGACGGCCGTCCGGTCGAGGCCGCCACCGTGAACAGGATCGCCTTGGCGACCAGCAGGAACCCGCAGGCCACCAACAGGACGCGCCGACGGCCCAGCGCATCGGCCAGGCCCCCCGTGGGCAACTCGAGGAGGAACGTGGTCGCGGCCATGATGGTGCCGACGATGCCGAACTCGGTGAGGCTGAAGCCCCGACCGGTGAACAGCAGCACCAGAATGGGGATGAACAGGCCGGTGGGCAGCCAGCGCAGCCCGTCGAGCACGAGGTAGCGCCGGGTGATGGCGGACACGGTGGTGGGAGCGGAGGCAGGGGTCATGGACGCAGGTGCTCGGATGGGAAACCGTGGTGGATGAAGGTGACGCGGTGGACGTCGGGCCGGTCCGGATCCAGTGCGTTGCCGCGTTCGTGGTAGCGCTCGACGAGGTCCTCGAGGTCTCGGTTGAACTCGTCGAGCAATTCGGGGTCGGCGAGCATGAACGCGTCGCCGTGTGATGCCGCCTCGCGCCACCGCGTCGGCCACTGATGGCGCTGTTCGAACCACTCCGAGATCCACTGGGTGTACAGCCGGTGGTAGTGGCGCAGCAGCCAGTCGGCGGCGTGACGATCCTCGGGGTTGTCGTCGAACGCGGTCTCGGCCCACGAGTGGCCCCGCTGGGCGGCACGCCACCAGCGCTCGCGCGCGGTTCCTCGATCGGGGTCCTCCACCACCAGGTCCACGTCTGCCAGGGCGCGCAGGTGGTAGCTGGTCTGGCCCGAGTTCGTGCCCAGCCGGGTGGCCAGGCCGGCCGAGGTGGCGGGGCCCTCCAGTCGCAGGGACGACACGATGCGGCTGCGGGTGGGATGGGCCAGCGCCCGCAGCTGGGCACTGTCCAGTTCGACGACCTCGAGGTCGTCCAGCCATTCGCGAGGATCGGACTGCGCCATCGTGCGCTCTGTTCGTCGGGACCGTGGGCGGCCACGGTAGCAAGTGCAAAGAATGTTTGCAAAGATTCTCTGTACTACTGCCACGCGGCCTCGCCCGCTCTGTGCAGGTGACGGGATGGGCGTCTCGGTCCCGGTGCGATTCCCCGACGGCACCAGCCGGGCGTGGTGCTCTTCCCGTACGAGTTTCTCCAACTCCCTGTCGGAGTGGGAGCGGTCGAGTTGGATGGCGGTGGGCCCCGCCAGATGGGCGATGGGGCACCGGCAAAGGACATGCGCATGGACGAGCAGGGCAGCCAGTCATACGACTTCGTGGTGGTGGGCGGTGGATCGGCGGGTGCCGTGATCGCGGCGCGCCTGTCCGAGGATCCGGACATCTCCGTGTGCCTGGTCGAGGCCGGGGGTCCGCCCCCGCCACGGGCGGCACTGCCCGCCGCCGTCGCGAGCCTCCAGAACGATCCCGAGACCGACTGGATGTTCAACGGTGACCCGGGAGGGGTCGGCAAGGGCCTGGTCGGCGGCACCATGATGGTGCCGCGCGGCAAGATGCTGGGCGGCACTTCGCAACTCAACTACATGGCCTACGTCCGCGGCCACCCGGGCGACTTCGATGCCTGGGCAGCCGGCGGCGCCGACGGGTGGTCGCACGACGAAGTGCTGCCCTACTTCAAGAAGTCCGAGGGAATCGAGCCCAGTGGCGACATCGTGGTCGACCCCGACGCCCACTCGACCAGCGGGCAACTGGGCGTGTCGGTGCGCAGCCCCGTGATCACCGCGGCCCAGCAGTTCGTCGATGCCGCTGCCGAAACGGGCATGGTCAAGGGCGACTACAACGGCAGCCACCGTCTCGGTCCCGACGGCGTGGCGTCCCTGTTCCAGACCACCACCAGGAACGGTCAGCGATCGGGAACGTTCGAGGCGTTCCTGCAACCCGCCATGGACCGGGACAACCTGACCGTCATGGCCCATGCGCTGGTGGAACGGGTCCTGCTCGACACCGACGACGGCGTCCGTGCGACCGGCGTGGCCTGCCGTGTCGACGGCGAGGCGGTCGAGGTTCACGCCAATCGCGAGGTGATCCTGTCCGCGGGGGCGATCGGGTCCCCACACCTGCTGTTGTTGTCGGGCATCGGACCTGCCGACGAGTTGGCCGAGGCCGGGGTCACGTCGGTGGTCGACCTGCCCGACGTGGGTCGCCATCTCAAGGACCACCTCCACACGCCGTTGTTCTTCCCGACCGACGGCATCGGCGAACCGATGACCCAGATCGCGTTGTCCATGGGACCGGACGCCCTGCGTGCACCGGCCGGTCCGCTGCCGGCGGATCCCGCCGCCGACGACGACCTGCCCGACGAACTGGCAGCGGTGAAGGCCGAGGCAGAACGGCGACTGGGCGAGTGGTTCGTGACGGGCCAGGGACTGGCGTCGTCATCGCTGTACGACGCGGTCGCCTTCTTCAACACCGGACTGGGTGACGACCACACCCACGACGCCCAGATCGGGTTCCTGGCATGCTCCTACACGCCCGACCTGTGGGAGCACGTGTTCCGGCTGCCGCCGGGTGACTTCTTCTCGGATCCCGCCGCCCAACTCGACCCGAACGGCACGGCCGTGGTGGCGTTGCCCAACCCGGTCCAGCCGAGGTCGGAGGGTTCGATCACCCTTGCCAGCGCCGACCCTGCCGATGCGCCCTCGATCTCGCTCAACTACTTCGACGACCCCCACGACGTCGAGGTGATGATCGCGGTCATGCGTCGGGCGCTGGCGATCATGGCGGCCTGGCCCCAGGACGGCATCGGCGACCTGGTGCTGCCACCGGCGCTGGCCAGCACGCACGGGCACGAGCCCGGCGACGAGCCCAGCGATGCCCTGCTCGAGGACCTCGCCCGGCACTACGCCCTGTCGGTGTACCACCAGACCTCGACCTGCCGCATCGGCGATGTGGTCGATCCGTCGCTGCGCGTCCTGGGAGTCGCCGGCCTGCGGGTCGCTGACGCCAGCGTGATGCCCGACGTGGTGAGTGGCAACACGAACGCTGCCGCCATCATGATCGGCGAGAAGGCGGCCGAACTGGTTGCCGCTGCCCACGACGTCACGCTGGCAGAGGTCGTCGGCGGAGGCTGATCCGGTCCCGCAGGGCGTCGGCGACGGTGGTCACGGCGCCAGGAAGGCACCGACGGGCAGGTTGCGCACGACCGTGAACACGGCCATGGTCGACAGCACCGCCATGGATGCCGTCGGCGTGAGCACCAGCATGCGCCGGGCCGGCAGGCCCTGCCAACGCAGGTGGACCCACCTGCCCCATGCGACCACCAGGAGGGCGACGAGCACCACGGTCAGGACGTTGCTGGTCAGGGCCGCGCCCCACTCCATGTGCGTGAGGTGGTGAACGGCACGCAGGCCACCACACCCCGGACACCACAGGCCGGTGACGGCGTGGAACGGACACAGGCCGATGCCGGCGGGTCCCCAGCTGCCGGCCACGTTGGGGTCGCGCAGGTGCAGGGCGACGGCCAGTGCCGCGCCCCCCGCGGCGATGAGCGCAGGCTGGCGCAACGCGGCCCAGCCGCTGTCGCTTCGTGCCATCGTGGTCATGGGGCGGTCTCCACCACGATCGTGGACACGATCTTGTCGGCCCAGGTCTGGACCCGGTCGTCCCACAGCGGCCAGAGGTAGTTGAGGGCACACGCCCCGCCGACGATCCAGTTCACGAGCAGCCGCCCGATGCCCAGGCCGCCGCCCATGAACTCGCCGGTGTCGCGGATGACCGAGATCTTCATGACCGACTTGCCGATGCTCTGGCCGGTCTCGCCCTGCCGCCAGCCCTGGTTCCACAGGTTGAAGCCGATGGCCACGGCATACAGCCCCAGTCCCAGCACCAGGAACACGCCACCGGCTGCGCCTGGCTCCGCGTTGCCGGCGCCCTCGGAGACGGCTGCGGTCCCCGCCGCGGCGACGGCCACCATCATGATGCCGACTCCGGCGATCGCGCCGACGATGGCACCGTCGATCAGCCACGCGATGGCTCGTGAGCCCCACGTGGCGTAGCGACCGGCAGGCTGCTGGGGAGCCGGCACCGGCTGGGAGGGGGGCTGCGACGGTGGCGGGGGCATGGCGGTCATGCGGATGGTCTCCGGGGCAGGTCCTGTCCAACGAGCCTAATCGTCGCGTGCCGGCCTTGGACATGGGTCCGAGCCGCCCTCGCGGGTCCAGTTCTGGTTTGCTGGCCCGGGAGTGCGTCCCGGCCACGCACCGTTCGTCCACCCGGAGGATCTCACCGATGCGCATCAATCTCATGATCGAGGGCCAGGAGAGCGTCACGTGGGACCAGTGGGTCGCCGTGGCGGGAGCCTGTGAGGCAGCCGGGCTCGAGGGGCTGTTTCGCTCCGACCACTACCAGTCCGTGCAGGGTCGGTCGGATCGTTCGAGCCTCGATGCGTGGGCGACCATGGCCGCGCTCGGACCGGTGACGGAACGGATCCGGTTGGGGACCCTTGTCTCGCCGACGTCCTTTCGCCATCCCTCCGTGCTGGCCAAGTCCGTGGTGACTGCCGACCACACCTCCGATGGCAGGGTCGAGCTCGGCATCGGCGCAGGGTGGAGCCAGGTCGAGCACGACTCGTACGGCTTCGCGTTCCACGACCTCGGCACCCGCTTCGACGTCTTCGAGGAACAACTCGAGATCATCGCCCGCCAGTTCGCCGGGGAGGTGTTCGACTTCGACGGTGCCCACTACATCCTGCAGGAGTGCCGGGCCCTGCCCCAACCGGTCCAGGCGCACCTGCCGATCATCGTCGGCGGTGGTGCGGGTCCGCGATCGGTGCGCAACGCCGTGGCGTGGGCCGACGAGTACAACAGCGTGTACGCGGACGTCGCCACGATTCGGGACCAGCACGCGAGGATCATGGCGGCGTGTGACGCCGCCGGTCGCGACCCGCTGACCCACTCGCTCATGACCGCCTGTCTCATCGGCAGTGACGAGGCCAACCTCCGGGACCGTGCGACTCGCCTGCAGGCGTTGCTCGGTGAGGACGGCGACGTTGATGCCTGGATCGCCGACCGCGGTGACGCCTGGATCGTGGGCACCGTGGCACAGGTGGCAGCACAGCTCGACGAGCTGGCCACGGCCGGGATCGAACGGGTCATGCTCCAGAACCTGCTGCACGACGACCTCGAGCCAGTCGCACTGATGGGCCAACTCGTGGCGTGACACGTCGGGCTCCACCGCGCCCGTTCAGGCGTTGCGGATGATGTCCTCGGCCGTGCGGCGTCCCGACACCATCGCGCCCTGCAGCGACGCGGTGTCGCGGTGGTCGCCACAGACCCACGTGCGCTCGTCGACGCGCACCGGCCGACGCAGGCTGGGCAGGTCCTCGGGGTCCATGCGAGGTTGGGCGTGGTGGATGCGGTCGACGCGTGCCAGTTCCCAGCGGCCGACCTGGGCGCCCCACCAGCCGGCCAGTTGCGTCCGCACCAGTCGGTCGACGTCCGCGTCCTCACCGGCCGGGATGCCCGGCATCGACACGCTGATCAGGTGGGTGCCGTCGGGTGCGTACGTGGGTGCGACATTGGTCATGACCGCCACGGTCGTGGCCGGTCCGATGTCATCGGCAGCCAGGACCAGGTCGGGCTGGCTGATGGGGGCCTGGTCGGCGAGGTACTGGAAGGTGGTGCCGGCACGGTCGGTCGTCTGGATCGGGATCCGG
>DATFMD010000028.1:0-18761 GCA_035267125.1 Nitriliruptoraceae bacterium
CCCGTCGGGGTGTGCGCTGCCCTCGATCGTGGCAAAGACCTCCCGTGGTCCGACCGAACCGTCGTCGCCGATGGCGAAGCGATGCACCACCTGGTTCGGCGTGTCGTTGTGGTACATCCAGGCCCCGTCGGGCGAGAAGCAGGGGCCGTTGGTGATGGCGATGGCGTCGTCGATGCGCTGCCAGGCTCCGGACGCGTCGAGGCGGTACAGCGCCCCCGTCGTCGCGCTGCCCTCGCCGTGCATCGTTCCCGTCCACCAGGCCCCGTCGGGCCCCACCTTTCCGTCGTTGAAGCGGTTGCCGGTGCGCTCGTGCTCGGGGTTGCCGAAGCGGTGCAGCACGCGCATCCCGGAGTCGACGATGGCGACGTCGCGTTCCAGGGACGCGATGTAGGACCCGGGCTGGTCGGTCAGGCCCAGAGCGGTCACGGCCTGGGGAACGTGGACGCGGCTGACGGCACCCCGTGCGAGATCGAGGTCATTGACCATGCGACGCTCGATGTCGACCCAGAGCAGGTGGCCACGGTCGGGATCCCACAGCGGCCCCTCGCCCAGCAGTGCCCGGCTGTCGTCCAGGATCGAGACGTCGCGCATCGGTGGCTCCAGCGTCGATGGGAACCCGTGGCACGGTAGGCGCTGCAACGCGAGGTTGGCTGTCGTCCCGTCGGCTGTCGTCGGGGCGTTGCTACATGTCGTTGGCGTTCTGCGCAGGTGCCGATGGCCCCGGTGGGAGGAAGCCGGGGGGCCATTGTGCAGGTCACGGGGATCCGTACGGTCGCGAAGAGGGGACGGGGCGAGTGCGGGGCCAGACGGCCACCCTCCGCTCCCTGGGGAGGAACGACCATGCGAACGCGAACCATTCTGCTGACCCTGGTGTGCTGCGCCCTGGCCATGTCGGGCTGCGGCGACGACGATCCGGATGACGCAACCGACGCCGCGGCGTCCACGCCGGCAGCTGCCGGTGACGACCAGGAGGCCGAGGAAGCCGGCGAATGTGAGCCCGTCAACGCCGACATGGAAGGCGATGCCGACCAGGTCGTCGAGGTGACGCTGTCCGACTTCGCCTTCAACCCCGTGTCGATGGAGGTCGATGCCGGGACCGTCACGTTCGCCACCACCAACGAGGGCGGTTCCGTGCACGAGTTCGCCGTGCTGCCGGGAGGCGGAGACGTGCCGTTCGTCGAGGAGGGTGTGCCCGACGAGGACGCACTGGAGGCGGCCGGGGCCTTCGAGATGGAGGGCTACGGACCCGGCGGCACCTGCAACGCCACGTGGGAGCTCGAACCGGGTGAGTACACGCTGTTCTGCATCATCGAGGCCAGCGACGGCCTGACCCACTACGAGAAGGGCATGGCGGGCAGCCTCACCGTCCGTGGGTGAGGCAGCGTTGACGGCCCCCAGGCGCAGGGAGCCCGCGGGTGCACCGGCTCCTGCTCGGCGGCAGGAGCCGGCGCCGCGAGGACGTCAGCTGCCGGGGAGGTCGAGCAGCATGACCTGGCCGTCGGCGAGCTTGCGCAGGACGCCGTCCTCGTCGATCTCCGAGCGCACGAACGTGCTGCCCTGAACGTCGAGCACCCAGGTGCCGTCCCCGAACCACTGGGAGGCGTCGACGATGCCACTGGACTCACCGCCGGGGTCGTTGACCGTTGCCACTGCACTCCATGCCCCGGTGTCGAGGTCATGCCGCCAGATCTTGGCGTTGTCGGTGTCCTCCTGGACCATCAGGCTGGCGCTGCTGGTGTCCAGGTTGTCCGGGCTCACGAACGGCACGTAGGCGCCGATCGAGGGATCGTCTCCCTGGGCGACCATCGAGAAGCCGTCGACCCTCCGTGGGTTCTTCTCGTTCATCTCGAACTTGAAGATGGCGCCGTTGTCGGCCTGGCCGACGGTGCCGCTCGGTCCCCGCACCAGTCGGCCCGTCGACGAATCCGGGACGACGCGGCTGCGACCGGTGTCGGCCACGTACACGGTGGTCGGCTCGTCGGGGTCGTAGGCGAGGTCCTCCAGTCGGATGAACTGGAACACGTTGTTGTCGTTGGACCATTGCTCGAGGGCGGCCTGGGGCGCAAGGTCGGTCTCGCCGCGCGCGATGTCCTTGGGCACGCGGATGAACTCCCCCGAGAAGCGGTCGCCGGGCCGGATGTCGAGGTAGTCGTTGGCGCCGTTGAACGGATCGGTCGGGTCGACCTTGCCGTCCTGGGTGGCGGTCACGCGGAAGGCCCACAGCCCGCCCTTGTCGGCGAACACGCTCTTCTGGCTGTTGGCCGTGTACATGTACAGCTGCGACGACGGGCCGTTGAAGGTGTCGTCGGTGGTCAGGGCGGCCAGCCGCGAGTAGCCCGGCAGCCACACGGTGTTCTCGTGGTTGAGGCGACCCATGCCCGGGATCGGCTCGGACTCGCCGGTGGCGGTGTTGAGCGCGACCGCGTAGCCACCCTGGCGCTGCGGCGCGATGGCGGGGTCGGGGCCGAACTCGGCACCCGGCGCGACGTCGACGATGTCGTCAGTCTCCTCACCGGTGAAGAACACGTAGTCGTCGAAGCCCTCGGCGGGACCGGCCATGAACGCCGAGCAGAAGCGCAGGTAGCCAAGCTCGGGCGAGAGGGCCACGGACAGGTCGTGCACGCTGGCGTCGTCCGTTGACAGCGTCAGTTTCGACACCGACGAGTCCTGGAAGTCGGCCGAGTTGAAGAAGGGCACGGTCGTCTGTTCGTGCGCGACGTAGACGTCGACGGTGTCGGGGGTCGGACCAGGTGCCAACCCGATGCCGTCCGGGATGCCCTGGAACTCCACTCCATCCAGCGTGTCACCGCTGTTGATGATGGCGGTGACGGTCGATCCCGGAGGTGCATCCCCGGTGAGCGAGATGAAGGGGTCCTGGTCGGTGAGGTAGCCACCGTCGGCTGCCGCCGGAACGGCGACCACCAGTGCGAGTGCCACCGCGATCGCGGTCGTGGTTCGTGGTCGGACGTGCATGGTCGTTCTCCCCGGGGTGCGGATGACGGCAGTGGCCCAGTGCCACGTGGCGACGGGTCCTTGAGTCGGGTCGTGCGAGTCGACGACTGGCGCGAATGCCCGACGAGGTGGTGTCCCGATGGCGCGATCCCGCTTCGAACCCTAGGCGGGGTGGTGCCCGGATGTGGGCGATCGACTGTCTGCGTCCGTTGCCTCCGCGCCGACGCCGAGGCTGCTTCACTGGCTGGAGTCCGCCCCAATGTCGGGCGGGTGCGTCGTCGCAAGCGAGGTCATCCATGCGTGAGGTCGCCGTCGTTGCCGCAGTGCGGACACCAGTCGGTCGACTGGGAGGGTCGTTGTCGGTGGTGCGGCCGGACGACTTGGGGGCGATCGCGATCGCCGCGGCCGTCGAGCGGTCTGGCGTGGCGCCCGGTCAGGTCGAGGAGGTGGTCTTCGGCTGTGCGAACCAGGCCGGTGAGGACAACCGCAACGTGGCTCGCATGTCGACGTTGCTGGCGGGTCTGCCCGTCGAGGTGCCCGGGGTGACCGTGAATCGCCTGTGTGGCTCCGGACTGGAGGCGCTGGCGTCTGCGGCGCGTCGCGTTGCCGTCGGCGAGGTCGACGTGGCCGTGGCCGGAGGAGTGGAGTCGATGTCACGGGCTCCCTGGGCACTGGCCAAGCCCGACCGAATCCCTCCTCGGGGAGTGCCCGAACTGGTCGACACGGCACTGGGCTGGCGGTTCGTCAACGAACGCATGGAGGAGATGGGTCACACCGACGGCATGGGCGTCACGGCCGAGAACCTCGCTGCCGAACACGACATCGCTCGCCAGGACCAGGACGTGTTCGCCCTTGCCAGCCATCGCAAGGCGCTGTCGGCACAGGACGCAGGCCGGTTCGACGATGAACTGGTGGCCGTGCCCGTTCGAGGTGGCGAGGTGGTCGTCGACGAGGGCCCGCGCCCGGACACGTCGTTGGACGTGCTCGGGTCGCTGCGGACCGTGTTCAAGGCCGATGGCACCGTCACTGCCGGCAACGCGAGCCCGCTCAGCGACGGGGCCGCGGCGCTGGTGGTGATGGCTGCGGACCGGGCCCGTGCCGACGGCCTCGACATCCTGGCCAGCTTCGACGGCGCCGCGACCGCTGGCGTCCCGCCCCGGATCATGGGCATCGGGCCGGTGCCGGCCACCGCCCGGTTGTTCGCGAGGCTGGGCCTGGACATGGGCGACATCGACCTCGTCGAGTTGAACGAGGCCTTCGCGGCCCAGTCGCTGGCCGTCATCCGGTCGTGGGGCCTGGCCGACGACGACCCCCGCATCAATGTCAACGGTGGTGCGATCGCGCTGGGCCATCCGTTGGGGTGCACGGGTGCGAAGCTCTCGGTGACCGCGATCCATGAACTGCGCCGGCGGGGCGGCGGGCGCGCCCTGGTCACCATGTGCATCGGGGTCGGTCAGGGCATCGCCGGCACCCTGACGGTGCCGGCATGACCGTGCCAACGAGCTGGACAGCGCGGGCACGTCGGACACGGTCGACACGCCCCACACATCCGACGAGGTGAGATGCCATGCGTGAAGTGACGACCTTCCTGCGGGTCGGTGACCCCGAACAGGTGACCGCCGCACTGGCAGGCGCCGACCTGGCAGCCGGTGACGACGGCCCCCTGGTCGCCGTGCTCGATGCACCGGTGGCCCCAGACCAGGTGGCCGACGTGCTCGCGGCCTGGATCGCGGCGGCCCGCGACGCCATGGGTCGCGAGGTCGACGTCGTGACGATCATCGGTGACGACCACCTCGATGGTGACGATGTCGGTCGGGTCTCCGTGGGACATGGGCTGATCGGGGCGTCCCGGTCCTACGGCTTCGAGGGCGATCGCGCCGGGCTGGCTGCCAACGTGGTCGTCGGCCCGCTGGCGACGGCCCTGGACACCGCCCGGTGGGTGCTCGACGCACGCACTCTCAGCGGCCAGGTCCTGTTGGTCGGCGATCCCCACCATGGCAGGCAGCGGCCATGACGACGTCGACATCGCCACGCGCGACCGCGGATGGGTCGGTGGTCGTCACGGGTGCCGCCGGCGGCATCGGGGCAGCGGTCGTGGATCGACTGGTGTCGGACGGCCTGCACGTCATCGCCGTCGATCTCGCGGCGCCCGGCGAGACCATGGCCACGGCCGATGCCGAGGACGGCACGGCCACGACCGAGTCCGACGCCGAGGACGGCACGGCCACGACCGAGTCCGACGCCGAGGACGGCCCGGCGGACGTCGCCGTCGAGCGCGTGACGTGGGTGCTGGGCGACCTCACGACCGTGTCCGTGCGCGACGACGTCGTGGCAGCCACGTCCGGGCGACGCCTGGTGGGCCTGGTCAACGTGGCCGGGATCACCCGTGACGCCCGCCTGGCCAACATGGACGACGACATGGTTGCGGCCGTGCTTGCCGTCAATGCGCAGGCGCCGTTGGACCTCTCGCTGGCCCTTGCGGACCGCATCGTCGATGGCGGGGCGATCGTCAACATCTCGTCGCGCTCCCACCTCGGCAACTTCGGGCAGGTGAACTACTCCGCGTCCAAGGGAGCGATCGTCGGCACGACCATCGCCATGTCGCGGTCGTTGGCACCCAGGATCAGGGTCAACGCGATCGCACCCGGGATCGTGGCCACCGCGATGACGGCGGCGATGCCGACGGAAGTGTTGGCCCGCATCACGGCGAAGGTGCCGCTGGACCGAGCCGGGGAGCCCTCCGACATCGCCGCCGAGGTGGCCCACCTGCTGTCCGAGGATGCGGCCTACGTCACGGGCCAGGTCGTCTACGTCTGCGGCGGACGGTCACGCTGAACCCGGTCCGGGCCGTCGTCGACCGGCGCTGGTGGTCCACTGAACAGGTGCACCACGTGCGGTTGTTTCCATGACCCGGGGGCCACGCCTCATCCAGTTGGGCTGGCGCCCCCCCGGCGACCGGGCAGTTCACGATCCAGCATCAGGGTGGCGGTCGGGTTGCCCTCCACCATCCTGAGTTCGCCGAGCACCGTGCTGACCGAGGCTTCCTCCTCGACCTGTTCCTGGAGGAACTTGTTGAGCAGCGGCAGGCTGCGGAAGTCGTTGGCGTCCTGGGCAGCCTTGTAGAGTTGGCCGATCGACTCGGTGACCGACTGTTCCTGGGCCAGCGCGGTCGCGAACACGTCGACGAGGCCGTCATAGGTCGGTCGTGGCGCGTCCAGGGCCTGCAACACCACCTCCTGGTCCCGATCGAGCACGAACTCGATGAAGATGTCGGCATGTGCCGTCTCCTCGACGGACTGGGCCAGCATCCAGGCGGCAGTGCCGGAATAGTCGTTCGCGTCGGCCCAGGCGGCCATCTGGCGATACGACCTCGATGCCGACTGCTCGAGGGCGATCTGGTCGTTGAACAACGTGAGCAGGGCATCGTCCATGCGGGGATTCCTCGTGGCGGTGCGGATCGTGGGCCGCGTCGCGGGCGTTGGCGTTCCCGGCGAGCGTAGGCACGAGCACGGGCACGCGTCGGTCTCGGCGCGCGACCCGTCGTTGCCGCAGCGTGCGCGTTCTCGACGGAATCTCGTCGCCTGTGCGCACACTGGCCCGGTTCGACCTGCATGTTGCTGCGGTGTGCGCGTTGCCAACGGATTCTCGTTGCCTGTGCGCACACCGGCCCGATGCGCAGCGACCCGACGCGCGCCACGAGGCTGCATGGCGACTCGATCATCGGGTCCAGCCGTCGCATTCCGGCGTAGCATGGTGCACGATGCACCTGCTCGATCGACGCACCGACACAGGGAGCCGGCATGTCAGACCACGACCTGATCGATTCCCAGGAGATGTACCTGCGCACGGTCCTCGAACTCGAGGAGGAGGGCATCCCCGCACTGCGGGCACGGCTGGTCGAGCGACTGGACATCAGCGCGCCCAGCGTGTCCGAGGGCGTCAAGCGCATGATCGATGCCGACCTGATGGTCCTCAACGACGATCGCACCGTCGGCCTGACCGACCAGGGACTGGCGCAGGCCAACCGAGTCATGCGCAAGCATCGGCTTGCCGAGCGGTTGCTCATCGACGTCCTGGGCGTGGCGCCCGAACACGTCCACGAAGAGGCCTGCCGCTGGGAGCACGTCATCTCGGACCGTGTCGAGAAGAAGCTGTTCGACTTCCTCGGCCAACCCACGACCTCGCCCTACGGCAATCCGATCCCAGGGGTCGAGGAGTTGGAGGACTACGAGGTCCTCACGCTGGCGAACTCGGTCGGCGAGCGCGTCCGGCTGGAACGCATCTCGGAGATGCTGCAGAGCCAGCGGGAGGTCATGCACGAACTGGGCGAGGCGGCGATCCAGTCCGGCACCGAGGTCGCGGTCGAACGTGACGGGCCCATCGTCCTGGTGGGTCCCGCCGGCAGGGTGGAGTTGGACGACGATGCCGCGAGGCTCCTCTACGTCGCCGAACTGTGACGCCGGCACCAGGTGGTCCCACCGGATCGCCCAACGGTCGGGCGGACCCCGGTGGTGACGAGCGCGGCTCGCGCGGGGACCCACCCGGTCTGCTGATCGAGGCCGGTCGTCGGGACGCGCTGCGACGCCGCATCGACGACCGGGCGGACGCACTGCGTGACCTCCCGTGGCGGCGCACCCGCGACCCGTGGGCGATCCTGGTTGCCGAGACGATGCTGCAGCAGACCCAGGTCGCACGCGTCGTTCCCAGGTGGGAGACATTCCTGGCGCGCTGGCCCGACCCGGCAGCCGCCGCTGCCGCCCCGGTCGCCGACGTGATCGCCGCCTGGGACGGGCTGGGCTACAACCGCCGCGCCGTCAACCTCCATGGTGCGGCAACCGCGATCGTCGACGAGCATGCCGGACGGGTGCCGTCGGCGCTCGACGACCTGGTCGCGCTGCCGGGTGTCGGCCCCTACACCGCCCGCGCCGTGGCCGTCTTCGCCTTCGAGCAGCCCGAGGCGGTGGTGGACAGCAATGTCGCGCGCCTGCTGGCCCGGGCGGTGGCAGGACGGTCGTTGGGACGTCGCGAACTGCAGGCACACGCCGATGCCCTGGTTCCGCCCGCGACACCGTGGCGTCACAACCAGGCCATCATGGAGGTGGGAGCGCGCACCTGCACCAAGCGTGCTCCCAGGTGCGACGCGTGCTGTCTGCAGGACCTGTGTGCGTGGCAGGAAGTCGGCGGTCCCGACGCCCTCGACGACCCTGCCATCACCACGGCAGGTGTGGCCAACCGCCAGTCCAGGTTCGCCGGGTCGGACCGCCAGGGTCGAGGTCGGCTCGTGCGTGTGCTTCGCCACCGTCCCGTGGCGGTCGCGGAGGTGGCTGACCTCGTCGGGTGGGACAACCCGGAACGCGTCGCCATGATGGTGGCTGGGCTCGTTGACGATCGCCTGGTCGAACGCGACCGCGACCAGTTGCGCCTGCCGCGCTGAGGGCAGGTCAAGGCAGAGGGTGGGCTGGGGGTGATCCCGGACCGTGTCGCGATCCCGAGGCTCTACGCTTTCGGATCCGGCCGTCTGCCACGATGAGGTCCCATGAGTTCCGCCCCCGCCGCACCCGCCCCGGCGGCGTCCGACGTCGACTTCGCCGCCCGCTGCTACGACCTCACCAAGGTCTACGGCGGTGACGGCAACGACGTCGTCGCCGTCGACGATGTCACGCTGGGGTTCCCGCGGGCCACGTTCACCGCCGTGATGGGTCCGTCGGGCTCGGGCAAGTCGACCCTGATGCACTGCATCGCGGGCCTGGACACCCCGACGTCAGGCCGCGTGTTCATCGGCGATCGCGAGATCACCGGGCTGGGTGATGCCGACCTGACGCGGCTGCGGCGGGATCGGCTGGGCTTCGTGTTCCAGGCCTTCAACCTGGTTCCGGTCCTGACGGCGCGTGAGAACCTGGTCCTGCCCGCCAAGTTGGGGGGCGACGAGCCCGAGGCCGCGTGGGTCGACGAGGTCGTCGGTGTGCTGGGCCTGGGCGACCGACTCGACCACCGCCCGTCGGAGTTGTCGGGCGGCCAGCAGCAGCGCGTGGCCGTCGGTCGGGCGCTCATCACGCGGCCCGACCTGGTCCTGGCCGACGAGCCGACCGGCAACCTCGACTCGCAGTCGTCGGACGCCGTGATGTCGTTCCTGGCCGATGCAGTCGAGCGGCTCGGGCAGTCGGTGGTGATGGTCACCCATGACCCGTGGGCCGCGTCCTACTCCTCCAACGTCGTCTTCCTGCGTGACGGTGCCGTCGAGGGCGAACTCGCCGCGCCCACCACCGACGGCGTGCTCGACAAGATGAAGAACCTGGGCGCGTGATGCTGACCCAGATCGCCTGGCGCAACGTCCGCGCCAATCCGGTTCGATTCCTGGGAACCGTCCTCGCGGTCGTGTTGGCGACGACCTTCCTGTCGGCTGCGCTCACGGCACGTGACTCGTTGTCCGATTCCCTCGAGTCCAACGCGGTGGCGGCACTCGACGAAGTCGACCTCGCGGTCGACGGGTTCGTCGACGAGGACAGCCCCGGCGCACAGTTCGAGTCACCACCGGGCGTCCCGGTCGACGTGGTCGCGGACGTGGCCGCGGTCGACGGTGTGGCCGAGGCGATCGGCCAGGCCAGCGGCGACGTGGAACTGCCCGGACTGGTCGCCGACTCACCCACGCCCGCCACCGGATGGGTGGTGGTGGACAGCCCCCTGACGCCCTGGTCGATCGCCGAGGGTCGCCTGCCGGCGGCGGCGGGCGAGATCGCGGTGGACGAGGACACTGCCCGGGAACTCGACCTCGCCGTTGGCGCCCCCGTGGCGATTGCCACGATCTCTGGCCCACTCGAGGCCACCGTCGTCGGGCTGTCGACCTATGGCGACGTGGCGGCGCGAGAATTGCGCGACGTGCTCGTGTCGGCCGCGGATGGCGACGTGGTGGCGGATCTGTCGTCGTCCGGGTGGGACATCGTGCTCGTCGACTTCGACGACGATGCCGACATCGACGCGGCAACCACACAGGTCGACGCCCTGGCCGATGACGCCGCCGAGTCACTCGAGACGGGCGGGTTCGAGGTGTTGACGGGCGACGAACTTCGCGACCGTGAAGCCGGACAGGCCGCGTCGCTGGCCTCCGGACTGGGCATCGGACTGCAGGTCTTCGCCTACCTTGCGCTGGTCATCGGCGCCCTGATCATCTTCAACACCTTCACGACGGTGGTGGCACAACGCACGCGTGAGTTCGCCCTGTTGCGCGCCATCGGCACGTCGGCACGCCAGGTCAGGCGAGCCGTGCGCCTCGAGGCCCTGGTCGTGGCCGTCGTGTCCTCCGCGATCGGGACCGCGCTGGGTGCCGGGCTCATTGCCCTGGCCATCGCGGTGATTCCGGCGGTCGGCAACTTCGCCAACTTCAGCATGCGCCCGCTGTCGATCGTCCAGGTGATGGTGTCGGGCATCGTCGTGACGATGGTGTCGGCCTTCATCCCGGCCTGGCGAGCGTCGCGCACCCGCCCCGTCGAGGCGATGCGCGATGCCGACCCCACGGTCAAGCCGGTCAGTCGCATCCGTGGCCTGATCGGCATGGGCGCCATGGCGGTCGGAGCGCTGGCCCTGGCCATCGGGTCGGCCATCGACAACTGGTGGGCGATGGGTGCAGGATCGGTGTTGCTGTTCATCGGTGTGCTCGTGGCGGGCCCCACCCTGGTGTCACTGCTCGCCCGCGTGCTGCGGCGGCCACTGGCGCGACTGTCGATCGCCGACGAGTTGGCGGTCGCCGAGGCCGACCGCAACGCTCGCCGCACGGCTGCCACCGCCAACGCCCTGGTCATCGGTGTGTTCCTGGTCGTGTTCGCCACGTCCGCGGGCGGCGCGCTGCGCGACTTCGCCGTGGACCAGATCGGTGAACTGTCGGGGGCCGACGTCAGCGTGGCCTCGTTCACGGGCCAGCCACTCGACGAGGAACTGGTCACCCAGGTGACCGAGGTCGACGGCCTGGTCGAGGTGGCGCAGGTGAACTCGACGGTCGGCTTCGGGGATCTCGACATCGGCTTCGGCCAGCAACTGCCCGTCGCCGGTGTGGACATGGATGCCTTCGGTGTCCTCGGCGTCGACGTGATCGAGGGCGCCGTCGACAGCGAGGGCCTGGCGGTGGCCGAGGAACTGGCCACGGGTGCCGGGATCGCGTTGGGCGACATCGTGACGGTCGAGTTCCTCAACGGTGAGCAGGCAGACCTGGAGGTGACCGCACTGACCGGCTTCTCCTTCGACATCCCGCCGGCCAACATCGACCTCGCACTGGCGCGCGAGCTGTCCGGCGACGACCTGCCGGTGACCAGCCTGGCGGCCCAGTACGCGCCGGACGCCGACCAGGACCAGGTCACCGCGGACGTCGAGGCGATCACGAGCCAGTACGCCGGCATCGACCTGATCGACACGAACCAGTTCGTGACCCTGATCCGGACGTTCTTCAACTTCCTGCTGTCGGCCGTGTCGGCGCTGCTGGGGGTGGCCATCGTCATCGCGCTGTTCGGGATCCTCAACACATTGGTGCTCGCGATCGCGGAGCGCACGCGAGAACTGGGACTGCTGCGCTCGGTCGGCATGACGAGACGGCAGTTGCGCCGGATGATCCGGACCGAGGCGGTGATCACCTCGATGGTGGGGACCACCATCGGGGCCGTCCTGGGCCTGGCGATCTCCTTCGCCATCATCCGCGTGGCGCTGGAGGGAGCCTTCTCCTGGCCGTGGTTGGAGCTGGCCGTGACGATGGTCGCCGGGGTCGTGACCGGGGTCGTGGCCTCGCTGTTCCCGGCCTGGCGTGCCGCCCGCATGAACGCGCTCGAGGCCATCCGGACCGAGTGATGCCAGCCGGCGTGGGCCGGCGACGCGATAGTGTCGCGTCGCCGTGCCCGACCACCGAGGACAAGCACTTGGAGACCGCCGCCCCCCGCCCCGCGCCGTCGGTGACCACGCTGGACAACGGGCTTCGTGTCGTGGTCGCCCCCGACCATCTCGTCCCGGCCGTGGCCGTGGAACTCTGGTACGACGTCGGCTCTCGCCACGAGGTGCCCGGCCGCACCGGCTTCGCCCACCTGTTCGAGCACCTGATGTTCCAGGGGTCGCGCAACGTCAGTGGTGCCGGACACTTCGCCGAGATCCAGGCGGTCGGCGGCACGCTCAACGGCACCACCTCCTTCGACCGCACCAACTACTTCCAGACGGTCCCCACACGTGCGTTCGACCTCGCCCTGTGGCTGGAGGCCGACCGCATGGGCACCCTGCTCGACGCCCTCGACCAGGCCAACCTCGACAATCAACGCGACGTGGTCAAGAACGAACGGCGCCAGCGCTACGACAACGTTCCCTACGGCACGGCCTGGGAACAGCTGTTCACGGCCCTGTTCCCCGAGGGCCATCCCTACGACCACCTGCCGATCGGGTCGATGGACGACCTCGACGCGGCGAGCCTCGACGACGCCCATGCCTTCTTCGTGAGCCACTACACGCCGTCCAACGCGGTGCTGTCCATCGCCGGCGACGTCGACGAACACCAGGCCGTGGCAGCCGCGACGCGGATGTTCGCGGGCATCCCCAACCACCACGACGCCCCGGATGCTCGTGACGGCTCGATCGGTGCCCTGACGGGGCAACCGGCCCTGTCGTCCGACGAGGAGGTGCCGGCGGCCTCGCGCTACACGGCGTGGCGGATCCCACCGGATGGCGACGACGACCACGATGCATTGACGGTCGGCTTCGAGATCCTGACGGGCGGCGGTGCGAGCCGGATGGTGCGGCGCCTGGTGCGCGACACCGAACTGGCACAGGACGTGTCGGCCGGCGCCTTCGAGATGGTGGGCGGCGTGGACGTTGGCGTCGTCGTCGTCCGGGCACGGTCGGGGACGTCGCTTGACGAACTGGTGTCGGCCATGGAGGAGGAAGTGGCCGGCCTGGCGGCAGACGGCCCCAACGACGACGAGATGGCCCGGGCCATCTCGCGGCTGACACGAGACCGCCTCGACACGACCGCGACGGTTGCCGGCAGGGCCGACGACCATGCCCGCAACCTGACGCTGTTCGGCGACCCGCTCCACGGCGACGTGGCACTGCAACGTCTGCAGGCCGTGACCCCGCAACGGGTGCAGGCCGCCGTGGCCGCCCATCTGGGACCCGAGCACCGCGCCACCCTCGACTTCAGGAACGTGGCATGACTCCCGTCGACAAGCCCGACGTGACCGTCGCCGACCGGCCCGCCGTGGGTCCACCCCAGCCGTGGACCATGCCGGCCGTGACGACCGACCAGCCCGGTCCCGGGCTGAAGGTGCACAGCATCGACCTGCCGGGCCGCGACCTCGTCGCAGTGGTGCTGCGCCTGGACGCCCCGGTCACGACGGAACCACTTGCCATCGCCGGCGTGGGCACGATCACGGCCCGCAGCCTGGACGAGGGCACCGCCAACCACGACGGCGACACCTTTGCGGCGGCGCTGGACCGCATCGGCGCAGACTGGCGACCCTCCGTGGGCTATGCCGGCACGACCGTGGCCGTGACCGCGCCCCGCGAGCACCTCGAGGCCGGGATCGACCTGCTGGCCGAAGCCGTGTTCACCGCCACCTTCCCGGACCGCGACGTGGCTCGACTCGTCGGGCAGCGCCGCGACTCGATCACGCGCACGCTGGCGACGCCCGGCGGCCGCGCCGACACCGCCCTGCGCGAGGTGGCGGTGGCCGACGACCACCGTGCCAGCATCTCGGCTGGAGGCACCCACGCGACCATGGCGGCGCTGGACCACGCCGACGTCGTGGCCCACCACCGTGACCGCCTGCTGACCGGGCCTGCCGACCTCGTCGTCGTCGGTGACCTGTCCGGCCACGACCTGCCGTCCCTGGCCGCGAACCACTTCGGCGGATTGCTGGCCAGTGAGCGTGCGCGGCAGCCGGCGGATCCGCTGCGGCTGCAGGCCGGTGGGCGCCTGGTGCTGGTCGACCATCCCGGCGCTGTGCAGACCGAACTGCGCGTGGTCGGTCCGGGTCCGGACGTGCACGACGAGGATCGTGCCGCGACCCGGTTGTTGGCCCACGTGCTGGGCGGTCCCCTGACCTCTCGACTCGACGCCGTGCTGCGCGAGGAGCGTGGGTTCACCTATGGGGTGCGATCGTCGTTGCGCAGCTATCGGCGAGGCGGCATGTTCGTCGTCGCGAGTGGCGCGTTCGAGACTGACACGTCGGCCGAGGCCATCGACATCATCCGCGACCTGTCGGGTCGAGTCGTGGCCGACGGTCCCACCGAGGACGAGGTCGTGCGCGCCCGGGACTACCTCACCGGGGTGATCCCGCTGTCGCTGGAGACCCCGCGATCGCTGGCCCACGTGGTGGCCGCCAACGTCGGCGACGACCTGCCCACCGATCACACCACACACCACCTCGAGCAGTTGGCAGCGGCCACCCGCGACGACGTTGCTGCCGCCGCCGACGCCCACCTGGACGTCGACGACATGGTGGTGGTCGTCGTGGGCGACCTCGATCGCATCGGCGACGACCTCCGGGGCCTGGGCTGGGGCAGTGTCGAGGTGTACGACGCCGACGACGCGAACTGACGGGAAGCCGGCCGAAGGGGCCGTACCGGCCATCGAGGAAGACCCCACGGGAGACGCCAGGCATGGCTCGACACCGGTCACGATGGGTGTGCGGCGCCTGTGGGCACGTCACGTCCCAGTGGGTCGGCCGGTGCAACGCGTGTGATGCGTGGGGTGAGGTTGCCGAGGCCACTGCCTCGACGTCGACCACGACGGCCCGCACCGCGGCGACCTCCGGCGCGGCGGCCCCGTCCGACCCGGGGGCCAACTCCGACGGGAAGGCGAGGTCCGAGGGGGCCTCGTCGGCAGGGTCGGCTTCGCCCACCGGCGACCAGTCGCGGCGACCCGCGGCCGATGGAGTGCTGGGGCCACTCACCGGGCTGGACCTGCGGGACTGGCAGGTCGACGCCTTCGCGGCATGGGCCACGGCGGGGTGTCGTGGCGTCGTCGAGGCCATCACCGGGGCGGGCAAGACCCGGCTGGCCATGGCCGCCGTGCGCGTCGTCGTGGGTCGCGGCGGCGTCGCGTTGGTCCTGGTGCCGACGTTGGAACTGCAGGCCCAGTGGGTCCGGGCACTGGCCAGTCATGCGCCCTCGGCGCGGGTCGGTCGACTCGGCGGGGGAGGCGACGACGACTTCTCTCGCCACGACGTCGTGGTGGCGACGCCGAACTCGGCGGCTGCCGTGCCGATCACGCCTCGCGAGGGCCAGTTGGGTCTGCTCGTGGCCGACGAGGCCCACCGCTACGGGGCGCCGACCTGGGCGCAGGCGTTGCGCGAGTCCTACGCGATGCGGTTGGCGCTGACGGCGACCTACGAACGCGGCGACGACGGCGTCGTGGACGTGCTCGGCCCCTACTTCGGTGGCGTGGTCGCCGACTACGGGTATCGCGCGGCCACCCGGGACGGCGTGATCGCCCCGTTCGCCGTGGCCCTGGTGTCCACGGCCCTGGACGACGACGAACGCCGTCGCTACGACGAGGCCGATCGTGCCGCCCGCCGCGCCCGTGGCGTGCTGTTGTCCCAGCACGGCCTGCCCCGCCACCCGCGCGACACGCTGCGAGCGGCCATCGACGCGGTTGCCGATGGTGACCAGGGACGCCGTCGTCGGGACGACCCGGTGGTCGTGGCGGCCCGCGACTACCTGGTGCGTTTGCGGGCGCGCCGGGACGTCGCCGCGCAGGCTGCCGGCAAGTTGACGGTCGCTGGAACGGTCGCCCCCCACCTCGACGGGCACCGCACGCTGGTGTTCTGTGACACCGTCGACCAGGCAGAAATGGCCGCCAGGGTGATTTCGCGCCAGGGCCCGTTGGCCGAGGAACTGCACGGTGGGCTGGCCGCCGACAAGCGCCGCATCCGCATGGCCCAGTTCCGCAACGGCAACCTCCCGGTCGTCGTGGCCCCGCGCGTCCTCGACGAGGGCGTCGACGTTCCCGACGCGGACGTTGCCGTCGTGCTGGCAGCCTTCCGATCACGCCGCCAGATGGTGCAGCGGCTCGGGCGGGTGCTGCGGGTCAAGGAGTCCGGGCGCGTGGCCCGGTTGGTCATCGTGCACGCCGCCGACACGATGGAGGATCCAGCCGGGGGTGCCCACGAGGACTTTCTCGACGACGTCATGGAGGTGGCGCTGGCGGTGGAGCGCATCGACGGCGACGACCCGGTCGCGCTCGGCACCTGGATGGACCAGTCCTGGACCGGATCCGCCTGAAGACGTCGGTCGGACAGCGCCACTGACCCCACGACCGGTCCGAGTGGGGAGGGTTGGGGCATCTTCGCAGTTATGCTGCCATTGGATGCCTCCAACCGGCATCCTGGGCACCGACGAAGAGGGGGTTGGCACCGTGGTCGTGGACTTCCAGCGAGACGAGGACCTGAATCGCATCCTGGCGTCCCTTGCGCCGGGAACGGTGATCAGGGACGGCATCGAGCGGGTCATCGGTGCCGGTCGTGGAGCGCTGATCGTGCTGGGCTACGACGACGCGGTCGAGGAGATCATCTCCGGTGGCTTCGTCATCAACATCCCGGCCACCGAGCAACGCATCGCCGAACTGGCCAAGATGGACGGCGCGCTCATCCTCGATGCCGACGGGTCACGGATCATGCGGGCCAACGTGCACCTGGTCCCCGAAGCGTCCGTGTCCACCTCCGAGACCGGCACTCGGCACCGCTCGGCCGAGCGTTCGGCCCGCCAACTCAACGTGCCGGTGATCTCGGTGTCCGAGTCGATGAGCCGGGTCACGCTGTACTGGGGCGACCGTCGACACGTCGTCGAGCCCGTCTCCAACCTGCTGTTCCGTGCCAACCAGGCCCTGTCCACCCTCGAGCGCTACCGCGCCCGCCTGGACGAGGTGACCTCGAACCTGTCGGCGCGCGAGATCGAGGACGCGGTCGTGCTGCGTGACGTCGTCGTCACCATCCAGCGCGCCGAGATGGTCCGTCGCATCGCCACCGAGATCCAGGACCAGATCATCGAACTTGGCACCGAGGGACGCCTGATCAAGTTGCAGTTGGAGGAGTTGATGTCCTCGGTCGAGGACGAGCGCGCACTGATCGTGCAGGACTACCTGGGCGACCGGCGACGCCAGCTGTCCAGCGTGCTCGAACAGCTGGACTCATTCGACACCGAGGAGCTGTTGTCGCTGGCGAACGTGACCACGGCCCTGGCCTACGACGTCGAGGCGATCGATCGACCCGTGATGCCACGCGGGCACCGACTCCTGTCGCGGGTGCCGCGCCTGCCCGACCACATCATCACGCGCCTGGTCGAGAGCTTCGGCAGCCTGCGCAGTGTCATGGACGCCAGTCTGGATGACCTCATCGAGGTCGAGGGGATCGGCGAGACC
This sequence comes from Nitriliruptoraceae bacterium, assembly GCA_035267125.1. Classification (GTDB taxonomy): domain Bacteria; phylum Actinomycetota; class Nitriliruptoria; order Nitriliruptorales; family Nitriliruptoraceae; genus Salsipaludibacter. Next base: position 17,333 of record DATFMD010000028.1, read on the forward strand.
CGTGCCCGTCGCATCCAGGACGCGCTGCGTCGTCGTGCCGAGGCCAACCTGCTGCTGCGCTACGACTGAAGACGGTCCGTCAGCGTCGCCAGGGCACGTTCGTTGAAGCTGGCGTCCCCGTGGTGGGTTGCCGCCTGCAGGTACAGGTGCTGCTGGTCGCCACCACCTTCGACGTCGCACAGCAGTGTGTGCTCGGCGGAGGTCAGCAGCAGTGAGTGCGGCGGATCCGCGAGCACGACGCGCAGGCCCAGGTGCCCGAACGGTCCGGTCCGCAGTGCCTGCAGTTCATCGCCGGCCGGGCGACCCCGGCTGTCGGGCCGGTCGTCGTCGGCCCCTGCGTCGGCGTCAGCGCGCCGGGGACGGACGTCGTCGTCGAAGCCGACTGCACGCGTCAGCGCAGCCCAGATCGCATCGCGGTCTCCGGGCATCGGCAGCGACCGTGACGTGACCGATCGCAGGGGCTCGGCAGCGTTGTGCAGGGCGTGACGCAGCGACGCCAGGAACAGGCGCCAGCCACGGCGAATGTCGCCGTAGTAGCCGTCCCAGTCATCCACGTCGTCGTCGGGCATCGAGTGGACCAGGGTGAGCCGGGTGCTGGTGTCCGACGTCGTGACCAGCCATTCCTCGGCACCCAGTTCCTCACCTTCGACCAGGTAGGACAGGCGCAGGCGGTGCGGTGGTTCGAGCACGGTGATGCGACTTGTGATGGCCTCTTGATCGCCCCAGCCAACCTCGACGTCGCCATCCAGGCGCAGGTCGATCGAGGCGCGCGTGCCGAACCACGAGGCCAGGCCCTCGGCCGTGGTCAGCATTCGCCACACCTGGTCCGGCGTGGCCGCGATGTCCACGTGGAACCGTTCCGTGCGACGTGTCATGCGAGGCTCCGGTCCATGGGTGGGGCGGCGGGGACGGCCATTGTCGCGACACGCACGCGCAGCCCGGGACCGCTGCTGGCGTGGGCGGCAACGACCCGGGCGATCTCGTCGAGCATGGCCCGCATGGCCGCCGGACTCTCCACGACGATCTCGGTGTCGAGGGTCGCCATTGCCACGCGCTGGTTGGCCGCGGCAGCGTCGGCGGCGACGGTGGCGGCCTGGGTGAGCAGGTCGCGTGCCGTGACGACGACGCCGGCGATCCCGACGCGGTCTCGGTCGTGCAGTCCCGTCCCGGCGAACGCCAGCGGGTCGACGACCACGACATCGGCGCGACGTTGCAGGAATCGCTCGATCACGCCCCGGCGTGGTCGCTCCTCGACGAGTTCGACCAGTCCGGCATCCTCGAGCGCTCGCAGGTGGTAGTTGACACGTTGTCGACTGGTTCCCACGAGTCGCGCCAGCCCCGACGCGGAGCGCGGCTCGTCGAGCAGGTCGAGCAACCTCCGGCGAAACGCCGTAAGCGTGTCGACGACGACGTCGGGGTCTGACACCAT
>DATFMD010000029.1:0-4683 GCA_035267125.1 Nitriliruptoraceae bacterium
TTCCTCGTCACCGGGCACGCGGCTCATCGGCTCGCCGGTCTTGGGGTCCTGGCCCTTCATGGGCGGGACGTCCAGCGGCGACGGGAGGTAGTCGACGACGGCGTCCAGCAGCGGCTGGACACCCTTGTTCTTGAAGGCCGATCCGCACAGCACCGGCACCAGTTCGTTGGCGATGGTGGCGGCCCGAAGACCTCGCTTGAGCTCCTCCATGGAGAGCTCGCCGTTGTCGAAGTAGGACTCGAGCAGCTCTTCGTCGGTCTCGGCGACCATCTCCATCAGCTCGGCGCGTCGGATCTCGACCTCCTCGGCCATGTCCGCCGGAACCTCGATCTCCTCGAAGGAGGCACCCAGGTCCTCGCCCTTCCAGACGATGCCGACGTTGCGGACCAGGTCCACGACGCCCTCGAGCTGGTCCTCCAGCCCGATCGGGAGCTGGATGGCCACGGCGCTGGGGGTCAGGCGCTCACGGATCGAGTCGAACGAGAACTCGAACGACGCACCGGTGCGGTCCAACTTGTTGACGAAGCACATGCGCGGCACGCCGTACTTGTCGGCCTGGCGCCACACGGTCTCGGACTGCGGTTCGACGCCGGCGACGCCATCGAAGACGGCAACTGCACCATCCAGGACACGCAGTGAGCGCTCGACCTCGACGGTGAAGTCGACGTGGCCGGGCGTGTCGATGATGTTGACCGTGTGATCCTTCCACTCGGCCGTGGTGGCGGCCGACGTGATGGTGATCCCACGCTCCTGCTCCTGCTCCATCCAGTCCATCGTGGCAGCGCCATCGTGGACCTCACCGATCTTGTACGACTTGCCGGTGTAGAAGAGGATGCGTTCAGTTGTGGTCGTCTTGCCGGCATCGATGTGTGCCATGATGCCGATGTTGCGCAGCGTCTGGAGCGGCGGGCGCTTTGCCATCGTGATCACTTCCTGGGCTGTACTGGTCTCTGGGAGCACCGACCCGGGTGTCGGGTTCGGCGCATGTGCATCGTGGTGGGGGCCGTGCGGTGGGTCACACCACAGACCGTGTCACCAGCGGTAGTGGGCGAAGGCGCGGTTGGCCTCGGCCATCTTGTGGGTGTCCTCGCGACGCTTGACGGCTGCGCCGACGCCGTTGGAGGCATCGAGCAACTCGCCGGCGAGGCGTTCACCCATGGTCTTCTCGCGGCGGATGCGGGCGTAGCCCACGATCCAACGCAGTGCGAGCGTGGTCGACCGTGACGGGCGGACCTCGATCGGCACCTGATAGGTGGCACCACCAACGCGGCGGGACTTCACCTCCAGTTGTGGCTTGACGTTCTCGACGGCGCGCTGCACGACCGAGAGGGGGTCACCGCCCTGGACGCGAGAGCCGATGTCGGCAAGCGCGTCGTAGACGATGGCCTCGGCGACGGAACGCTTGCCGTCGTACATCACCCTGTTGATCAGCTGGGTGACCAGCGTCGAGTGGTACTTGGCGTCCGGCGTGATCGGGCGACGGCCCGGGGATCCCTTGCGTGGCATGTCAGCCCTCCTTCTTGACGCCGTAGCGCGACCGGGCCTGCTTGCGGTCACGCACGGGAGCGGCATCGAGTGCACCGCGGATCACCTTGTAGCGAACACCCGGCAGGTCGCGAACACGACCACCACGGATCAGGACCATCGAGTGCTCCTGGAGGTTGTGGCCCTCGCCGGGGATGTAGGCGGTGACCTCCATCCCGGAGCTCAGGCGCACGCGGCACACCTTGCGAAGGGCCGAGTTCGGCTTCTTCGGCGTCGTCGTGTAGACACGCGTGCACACGCCACGACGCTGTGGCGACCCCTTGAGGGCCAGCGTCTTGACCTTCTTCTTCTTGTCTTGGCGGCCCTTGCGCACCAACTGCTGAATGGTGGGCATTCGTTGCGTCCTTGGTCGTTGTCCGAGGCGTCTTGGTGCCTCGGTGGTCGGTCGTGTGTGGGTCGAGCGTCTGGCCTGGATGGCCATGTGCCCGATCCACGCACCCGGGCGTTCCGTGACTTCCGTGCAGCGCAAGCGCATGCAGCCCGGTTGGGGCCTGGTCGTCGTCGGAGTTTGCACTGGTCCCAGTCACGACAGCGGGTCGAGACGGGTTGGACACCACCGCGTGGCGGTTGGTCCGGCCAGCGCCCAAACGCACCGCGGGCAAACCCGCGGCGCGGATGTGCAGCCTACAACGACCGAGTGGGATGCGTCAAACCCACCGATGGACGTTCGGCCAACCCGGGTGGCGACTGCGAAGGCCAGACCGGCGTCCCAGGGTCCGTGACTCGCTGTTGTTGCTGGGTGCCGTGCAGTGGACGTCGCGTTGATCTTCGCGGGTGGGGCGGCCGCCGGCGACGGTGCCGCCTGACTCGGCATGGTGGATCCTGCAATCCAATAATGCCGGGCCGTCGTGAGTGCACACGACGGCCCGGCAAGCTGGTGAGTTGGCCCGATCAACCGTCGGTGGAGGCGGGCTCCTCGAGCATCGAGTCATCGGTGGCGACGTCGGTGGCAGCACCGTCGTCGGTGGTGTCATCGCTCGAGCACGCAGCGACACCGAAGGCAAGGGTGCCGGCCAGTGCAACAGCGGCGGCACGGCGGGAAAGGGTCCTGAACGTACGCATTGGTGCGTCCTTCATTGTTGGGGGGGAAGTGACGACGGCGAGGATCAGCCCTCGGCGTCCTCCTCCATCTCGGTCATCTCGGACGACATCTCTGTCGCGGCGTCCTCGACCTCGGACTGGGCGTCGTCGACGATCTCGCCCTCGGACACCTCTGTGTCGACGTCGGTGCCCTCGTCTTCCGAGCAGGCAGCCACGCCAAAGGCAAGGGTGCCAGCCAGGGCAACGGCAGCAGCTCGACCGGAAACGGTCCTGAACGTACGCATGGTTCGTTCCTTCAAGTGAGTGGGTCGTGCGACCGCGCGGTGCGGCCAAACGATGCCCATCGTCGGAGCGCGGTCGTAGTGCGGGCCGCGCTTCGTGGGTCGATGAGCACCACGCACACCACGGTAAGGACGGCGGGGGTGCGTTCAACCCCCGCACCGCCGCCGGTCGGACGGCTGGCAGAAGGGGAGACAGGTGCGTTTGCGCTGGCGTGTGCGATCTGCTAGGGAGCAGCATTCATCGAGAGGTCATCGGAACGCTTTCGGCCCACTCCCCCGTGCCGGTCCGCAGCGGCCTCGGTCGGATCCGGGGGCGGCCCCGCATGCCTGGCCGCGTCTCGCCATCCCCACGCACCCACCATGCCCAACACGGCCAGCCACGCCCCGTGGGCGACCCACGTCCGCGCCGTGGCATCCATGTAGTCGGGTCCGGCCAGGCGAGCCAGCGCCAGGGCCGGGCTGCCCGCCAGGGCGAAGTCGACGATGAGCGTGAGCCGCTCGGAGAGTCCGTCGACCACCAACCACGCGGTCGTGACCAACCCGGCAAGCCCGAGCCCATTGGCCAGGATCGCGACCACGCGATCGTGTGACGCCCACGACGCGATGGCCACCGCCACGAGTGGCAACACCACGATGACCTGGCGACCGGGAAACCACCATCCCCTCATCGTCAACGCGACGAAGGTCGCCGTCAGCCACCCCACCCCGGCGATCACCACCACGAGCGCCCAGTTGTCACGACGCCGGCCCGCGACCCACGCAAGGCCACCGACACCGAGCAGCCACGCCGGTTGCCACATGCCGATGCCGAAGTCCCGATCGGCCCACAGGCCAACCACGCGGACAGACCTCGCCAGGTAGTCCGGTCGGGTTCCCACGACGGACAACTGGCTGCCGTTGGCCTGGAAGAAGTCACCCGCGGCGTACACCGTCAACCCGCCGTACCACGCAAGGTGGGCGGCGGCGTAGGCGATGCCGGCCGCCCCCAGCGCTCCCAGGGACCACGTGACCGTGCGCCGGTGACCGGCGCGCCACCGGCCGCCCAGGTGGATGACGGCCAGCGCCGCCGCCACGGGCACGTACTTGACCGCCAACCATGGCAGGGCCACGACGGCCAGGATCGTGCCGAGATCGCTGCGCCACCCACTGACTGCGGAGGCAGCCGCGACGCCGCCGACCAGGACCAGCGCGGCGGGCACTTCGGGATAGATCTGCCCGCCGTAGACGACCACCGGTGCCGACGCGCACAACAGACCGATGATGATCGTGGCCGGGACCAGCCGGGCATCGAAACGCCGAACCGCCAGCCACAGCGTGGCCGCGGCCAGCACGCCGGCCAACACGGCCAGGACTGCCTTGGCAGCCCGCCAACCTCCCAGGTGCATCGGGATCGCCAGGACCACCGCCAGTCCGGGGTCATGCGGCACCACCTCGCGACCACTCGCCTGCGTCGCTGCCTGCGGCGCGAGCCGCTGTTCGTGGAACGAGCGATACAGCTCCCCGTCGACCTGGTTGGCGACGTCGAGATCCCCGTCCTGGGCGAGGCTGGCCGCCGTCAGCAGGTAGTGGGGCTCATCAGCCGACGTCTGGTTGCCGTGGGTCGCCCGGATCCACCCGGTCGGAAGCGCGACCAGGGTCGTGACCTCGGCCACCAGCACCATGGCAGCCACCACGTGACCGCCCGATGCGTTCGCCGCTTGGCGACGTGTCACCGTGGGAAGGCGGTGAGGGGGTGGTCGCAGGTGATCTCGACATCCACGTGGCTGCCGACTGCAAGACCGGCGGTGTGGGGTCGCATGCCGACCAGTGTCAGGCC
>DATFMD010000030.1:0-3770 GCA_035267125.1 Nitriliruptoraceae bacterium
CGACACCCCACCGCCGTCCTGGTCGCGGCGTGGTCGGCAGTGGTCCGACGACGACCTGCAAGGAGATGCCATGACCGAACCACGTCCCGAGGTCCGCAGCCGGGTGCTCGCCGTGCTCAGTGAGCAGCGGATCGAGACCCCCTCGTGGGCATATGGCAACTCCGGCACTCGGTTCAAGGTGTTTGCCCAGCAGGGCGTGCCACGTGATCCGTTCGAGAAGGTTGCCGACGCGGCGATGGTGCATCGGTACACCGGCGCCGCCCCGTCGGTGTCGTTGCACATCCCGTGGGACGCGGTCGACGACTACGCCACGCTTGCAGACCATGCCGGGGACCTCGGCATCGAGCTGGGCGTGATCAACTCCAACGTGTTCCAGGACGACGACTTCATGCTGGGCAGCGTCACGAATCCCGATCCGCGGATTCGGCGCAAGGCCACCGACCACTTGCTCGAATGCGTCGACGTGATGGATGCGACCGGCTCGACGGACCTCAAGCTGTGGTTCTCGGACGGGACGAACTACCCGGGCCAGGACGACGTGCGTGCGCGCCAGGACCGCCTCGCCGAGTCCCTGGCCGAGGTCTACGAACGGCTGGGTGGCGACCAACGGATGTTGCTCGAGTACAAGCTCTTCGAGCCGTCGTTCTACACGATGGACGTCCCGGACTGGGGCACCGCATACGCGCACTGCGTCGCGCTCGGCGACAAGGCGCAGGTCGTGGTCGACACGGGCCACCACGCGCCGGGCACAAACATCGAGTTCATCGTCGCGCTGCTCCTGCGTGCCGGCAAGCTGGGCGCGTTCGACTTCAACTCCCGCTTCTATGCCGACGACGACTTGATGGCCGGCGCCGCGGACCCCTTCCAGTTGTTCCGCATCATGCACGAGTGCGTCAGCGCGGGCGCCGTCGGCGGAAACGCGACGGTCACCTACATGCTCGACCAGTGCCACAACATCGAGCCCAAGATCCCGGGCCAGATCCGGTCGATCATGAACGTGCAGGAAGCCACGGCCAAGGCGCTGCTGGTCGACGCGGAGGCCCTGCGGCATGCCCAGGACACTGGCGACGTGCTCGAAGCGAACGCTGTCTTGATGGACGCCTACAACACCGATGTCCGCCCGCTGCTCGCCGAGTTGCGCGAGTCCCAGGGGCTCGATCCCGACCCCATGGCTGCGTATGCCAGTTCCGGCCATGCCGAGCAGATCGTCGCCGACCGGATCGGCGGCACCCAGGCTGGCTGGGGCGCCTGACCCTCGGACGCCTCACCCTCCATTGGCCACTCCTCATCGAAGGTCCTGCAATGTCCGATCCCGACCACCCCGCCGTGGACGACCTTGTCGCCCGCTCGAACCGGCTCGGGTCCGATCCGAAGAACACCAACTACGCCGGCGGCAACACGTCGGCCAAGGGCACGGTCACCGACCCCGTCACAAGCGAGGACGTCGAGTTGTTGTGGGTCAAGGGATCGGGCGGTGACCTGGGCACGCTGACCCCGGCCGGCCTGGGCATCCTGCGTCTCGATCGCCTGCGCAGCCTCGTCGACGTCTATCCGGGGGTCGAGCGTGAGGACGAGATGGTCGCGGCATTCGACTACTGCCTCCACGGCACGGGCGGGCGGGCTCCGTCCATCGACACCGCCATGCACGGATTGGTGGAGGCACCCCACGTCGACCACCTCCATCCCGATGCAGGCATCGCCTTCGCGACGGCAGCGGATGGCGAGGCGCTCACCAGGGAGTGCTTCGGTGACCGCGTGGCGTGGGTCGACTGGCGTCGCCCCGGCTTCCAGCTCGGCCTGGACATCGCCGCCGTCAAGGAGGCCAACCCGGCTGCGATCGGGGTCATCCTCGGCGGCCACGGCATCACCGCGTGGGGCGACACCTCCGACGAATGCGAGGCCAACAGCCTCGAGATCATCGACACCTGCCGGGCATGGATCGACGAGCACGGCGAGGCGGACCCCTTCGGCCCCGTGGTCGACGGCTTCGAGCCGCTCGCGCACGACGCTCGCCACCAGCGTGCCGCCCAGCTGTTCCCACTGATCCGCGGACTGGCCTCGACCGACACGCCCCAGGTCGGCCACTACACCGACAGCGACGAGGTTCTGGACTTCGTTGCCCGCCGACGCCACCCCGAGTTGGCAGCTCTGGGCACGTCGTGCCCGGACCACTTCCTGCGCACCAAGGTCCGACCAATGGTGCTGGACCTGCCCCCGGATGCCGAATTGGACCACGTCGAGGCACGGCTGCGGGAACTGCATGCGGCCTACCGCGAGGACTACGCCGCCTACTACGAGCGCCACGCCGACGACGACAGTCCGGCGATGCGCGGTGCCGACCCGGCGATCGTGCTGGTCCCCGGCGTCGGCATGTTCTCGTTCGGGGCCGACAAGCAGACCGCCCGCGTCGCGGGTGAGTTCTACGTGAACGCCATCAACGTCATGCGCGGCGCCGAGGCGATGTCGACCTACGCCCCGATCGAGGAGCGCGAGAAGTTCCGCATCGAGTACTGGGCGCTGGAGGAGGCCAAACTGCAGCGCAAGCCGCCGCCGGCACCGCTGGCCACCCGGGTCGCGTTCGTCACCGGGGCGGCATCCGGCATCGGCCGTGCCATCGCCCGCCGCCTGGCAGCCGAGGGCGCCTGCGTGGTCGTGGCCGACCTCGACGGCGACGGGGCGACCGCGGTAGCCGAGGAATTGGGATCGACCGACGTGGCGGTGCCGGTCGTGGCCGACGTGTCCGACGCCGAAGCCGTCGCGGCGGCCTTCCGCCAGGCCGTGCTGGCCTTCGGCGGCGTCGACCTGGTCGTGAACAACGCCGGGCTGTCGATGTCGAAGCCGATCCTGGAGACCACCGAGCGCGACTGGGACCTGCAGCACGACGTCATGGCCAAGGGATCCTTCCTGGTGTCGCAGGCGGCGGTGGCGGTCATGCGTCCCCAGGGCATGGGCGGCGACATCATCTACATCTCGTCCAAGAACGCCGTGTTCGCCGGCAACAACAACGTCGCCTACGGAGCGACCAAGGCAGACCAGGCCCACCAGGTGCGCCTGCTGGCCACCGAACTGGGCGACGACCAGATCCGTGTCAACGGCATCAACCCGGACGGCGTCGTGCAGGGCTCGGGCATCTTCGCCGGCGGGTGGGGTGCCCAGCGCGCCGACAACTACGGCATCGAGGAGGAAGACCTCGGCAAGTTCTACGCCCAGCGGACCCTGCTCAAGCGCGAGGTGCTGCCCGAACACATCGCCAACGCCGCGTTCGTGCTTGCCTCTGGCGACCTGAGCCACACCACCGGCCTGCACATCCCCGTGGACGCCGGCGTCAACAGCGCGTTCCTCCGCTGACCGTGTCCGAGCCACCCCCCGACGCAGCGCACCCGCCACCTGGCTCCGTCGCGCCCCCCGCTCCCGCCACAGTGGCACCACGAACGGTCACGGTCGCGGCAGTCGACCTGGGCGCCACCAGCGGCCGCGTCATGTTGGCGCGGGTCGGCCCCGACACGCTCGAACTGACCGAGGTCGGGCGATTTCCCAACGAGCCGGTCGAGGTGGACGGGACGCTGCAGTGGGACGTGCTCGCGCTGTGGTCGGGAATCGTGGACGGTCTGGCGGCCGCGGTCGATGCAGCGGGTCGGCTCGACGCCATCGGGATCGACTCATGGGCGGTCGACTACGGCCTGCTCGACGCCGACGGACGGCTGGTCGGCAACCCTGTGCACTACCGGGACGCGCGCACCGAGGGCCAGGTCGATGCCGTGCTGGACGTC
>DATFMD010000031.1:0-8815 GCA_035267125.1 Nitriliruptoraceae bacterium
GATCTCGAGGGAGCGAGCCGGCCTTGCGGCGCACGACCGCTGTGGACGGGAACGCGCTGGCACCCCGTACTGTGCCAGTGGCAGCGACAGGAGGCCCACGGTGCGCGAGGTCATCGGACGGTTCGATTCGACGACCCTGGCGGGTCGACGGCTGTCGGTCCCGGACGACCTCACGGGTCCGACCCTGTTGCTGTTCGCCTACCGCCAGCACCAACAGGCGGACGTGGACACCTGGATCCGGTCGATCGCCGACGATGCGACCGTGCGAATCCTCGAGGTGCCGGTGTTGGGGCGGCGCTGGCTCCCCGGTCGCCGATTCATCGATGGCGGCATGGCGTCGAACATGGATCGCACGACCCGCGAGCAGACGATGTGCGTCTACACCGACGTCACGGCCTTCCGGCGCGATGTGCTCGGAGTCGACTCGTCGGAGGTGCTCGCTGCCCTCGTGGACGTCACGGGCCACGTGCACTGGCATGCACAGGGGCCGGCCAGCGACACCGGGGCAGAGGACCTTCGCCAGACCCTGGCCCAGGTCAAGGGGGGCCAGGGCTGACGGGATCGTCCTTGTTCAACTGGCGAAGATCAGCCGGGGCGCGACACGGCTCAGCCACTTCAAATGGATGGACTGGCCGGGGGCGATCTCGTCGTTGCCCTTCGCGATCCAACCCAGCATCATGGCCCACGACGTCGTCGGGGCAATGCGTGTGAAACCGGGGTTCGGATTGTCGGTCAGCGGTGTGTCGGTGACCGGCCGAAGAGTCCGAACGTGGCCCACATGAAGCCAATGCCCAAGTTGAGGGTGCCGGCGATCGTGGTGGTGATGCCCACGAAGGCCAGGTCACCGGGCGTCAACCCAGGGGTGGCGCGAGATCGTGTCGGTCGGCGGGTGATCAGAACAGTTCGGGCTGGCCAGGTGGCTCGACAGCCCCGGCACCACGGCGTTCATGGCGACGGTTCCAGGCCGAGAAGCTGGCCACCGAACCACCGTCGGGTCGTCGCAGCCACGGCCACGGGTGGACGACGGCAGGCTGCAGCGCCCTGCTCCTGGCACGCCACCCCGGTACGGGGGTGAACGTGACGGCCGGATCGCGCGCGGCCAGGACCTCGACGGGACGGCCGCGATGGACCTCGAGGTCCCGCCGTGCAGCGATGCCGGCCAGCGCCTGGGCCAGGAACACCAGGCGCTTGCCGCTCAGTTGCAGGGTCGCCAACAGCGGCTCGTCGAACACGAACACGACCGGCAGGTCCGGGTGTGCCCGCAGCGCAGGGTCGGCCTCCCCCAGCGATTCGGCAGTCAGCCACACGACTCCCGGGGACCGGCGCGCGAGCACGTCGTCGGGTCCTGCCGTCCATCCTGGCGTCCGCTCGGCTCGCAGGGTTGGTGGGGGCGCCGGACCAGCTTCGGGGGCGGCGACATCCGGGAACGACGGCCACGACTCGATCGGGCAGTCGTTGGCCAGGTCACACCGGTCGCACAGGCCGGGGGCGCGCTTGACGACCTGGTTGCGGGAGAAGCCGTAGGCCCGGCCCGTCTGCGCGCCCACGGTCCACTGCCATCCCAGCCCGTTGGCGGCACGTGACCCGTCCAACAGGTGGCGGAAGAAGTGCTGTTCGCCGTCACGCCAGTCACCGTGGCCGCGCACGGTGTACTGGGACGCCATCCACATCCGGGCCTGGTTGACCATCCAGCCGTCGCCCTCGAGTTCCCCGATCGACATGTCGACGCACGCCATGTCCGCCGGCCACGGCTCGTCGGGCCACGGATCGGTGGCGTGGCGCGGGGCATGGCGCAACGGGCGGCGCAGGGCCACCCCGACCTGCCCGTACAGGTGACGCGCATACTCCTGCCACAGCAGTTCGAAACGGAACTTGTGGCGGTCCCGGGCCGGCGCGTCGGCGACCGCCGCCCACACCCGCGGCAACTGCAGCAGTCCGTGGCGGATCCACGGGGACAGCCCTGACGCGCCCCGCCGGTCGCGCGGCCACACCTCGTTGCGCCTGCCGGCGTAGCCCGCGATGTCGAGCATGGCGAGGGCCGCGTCCGCCGCCGCCTGCGATCCGTCGAAGCGCGGTGACGCCACGACGCGACCTGCGTGGCGACTCCTGGCGGCGGCACCCCGCCCATCGGCCGCATCACTGTCCACACCCGCGTCACTGTCCGCACCACTGACCAGGTCGCCGAGGTGGGCCCCCACCCAGGCCGGAACGTCGTCGACGGGAATCGGTGGCAGCAGCGTCATGCCCGCCCCCCGGCCGTCGCGGCGACCGCGTCGACCGCGCCGACCGCGGCGACCCCGGCGACCCCGGCGCCCGCGACCGCCGTACTCGTGGGAGTGAGATCTGCATCGACTCCTGCCTCACAGCGGCGATGGTCGCGACTCCAGCTCACAGCGTGCCCTCGTCCAGTGCGGCCAGCACCTCACGGGCTCGCGCTCGCACCGCGTCCAGGTCCGACAGGCGATCGAGGTTGGCCAGTTGCCGACCCAGGCGGTGGTTGTCGGACAGGCGCTCGCGGTGGCGTGCCAGGAAGTCCCAGTACATCGTCGTGAACGGGCAGGCGTCATCGCCGGTGCGGGCACGGCGGTCGTACCGGCAGTCGCCACAGTGGTCCGACATCCGGTCGATGTAGTTGCCCCCGGCCGCATACGGCTTGGTCGCCATGATGCCGCCGTCCGCGTACAACGCCATGCCGACGACGTTGGGCAGCATCACCCATTCGGCTCCGTCCACGAACGACGACCACATCCAGTCCACCATCGCACGGGGTTCGACCCCTGACAACAGGGCGAGGTTGCCCAGCACCATCAGTCGCTGGATGTGATGGGCGTAGGAATGGTCGTGGACCGAGGTCATCGTGTCGGCGACACATGCCATGTCGGTGTCGGCGCGGCCGGCCAGCACCGGTGGCAGCGGCCGGCGGGCATCCATGGCGTTGGCGGCCAGGAACTCGTCACGGTGCAGCCAGTACAGCCCCCACACGTACTCGCGCCAGCCGATCACCTGGCGGATGAAGCCCTCGGCCGCGTTGATCGGCACGCGGCCGTCGCGGTGGGCGTCCTCGACCGCCTCGCAGACCTCCAGCGGCGTCAGCATGCCGAGGTTGAGGGCGGGACTGAGCAGCGTGTGGGCCAGGAACGGTTCGCCCCCGATCATCGCGTCCTGGTGTGCACCGAAACGTGGCAGCACCTCGTCGACGGCGTGACGCAACCGTGCCAGGGCTCGTCGACGCGACGTCGGCCAGATGCCGGTCGGGTCCGCGCCCCAGGTCGCGTCGGCGCCCATGTCGTCGAGGTCCGCCAGTACCGCCCGGTCGACGTCGTCGAGATCGGACTGGACGGGCACGGGCCAGGACCGTCCGTCGGTCGGCGGCGGCTCGCGGTTCTGGTCGTCGAAGTTCCACCGCCCACCGGCCGGCTCGTCGCCGTCCATCAGGATGTCGAGGCGCCGTCGCTGCCATCGGTAGAAGTCCTCCATGCGCAACCCCCGGCGGTCGCCGGCCCAGGCCGCGAAGTCCTCCCAGTGGCAGGTGAAATGGGTGTTGCGCGTGGTGGTCACGCCCTCGTCGTGCAGCAGCGCCAGTCCGGCGGCCGATGCCGGCTCCATGGCCACGACCCGGTCGGGAACATGGTCGTCGACGTGGTCGTGCAGCCCCGACCGCAGCGACTCGGCGCGCCGATGGTCGACCTCGAACCCACGCGCTGCCAACTCGTGGCCGAAACGCCGCATCGACGTGATCACGAGGTGGGCGCGCTGGCGGTGCCACCGTTTCGACGCCAGCTTGGTGCGCGACTCGACCAGCAGGATCCTCGTGTCGTCGGGCGTGCGCCCATCCAGGCTGGACACGTCCGGGTGCAGCTGGTCGCCGAGGATCCACACCGTGTCCATGCCGGGCAGCCTAGGACGGGCATCGTGGCGCCTGCGCAACGGGATGCAGTCCGCGGCGGCCTCCGGGCAGTCGTGCACGCACGAGTTCGTGCGAGCGCGCAGCCCGTGACGTGGGGATCCTCGTGAGCCATACTCGGCCCCACCGGCCGTCGGACCACCGCTCCCGCTGCCCGCCGACGACAACACCGCGCCCACCGAAGCCCGCCAGGAGACCTCGCGATGCAGACCGACCACGTCACCCTCACCGCCTCCGACGGCCAGTCCCTGGCCGGATTCGCCTGGAAAGATCCGTCCCGCACGCCCATCGGCGTGGTCCAGATCGCCCACGGTGCCGCCGAGCACTCGGCTCGCTACGAGCGCTTCGCCGCCGCCCTGGTCGATGCCGGACTGGACGCATGGGCAATCGACCATCGTGCCCATGGCCGCACGGCCGACGAGCACGGTGCGTTCGGCGTGGCCCGACCGGGTGGCTGGGAGGCGATCATCACGGACCAGCACGACCTCACCAACCACGTCGGCAACCTCCATCCCGACACCCCGCTCGTGCTGTTCGGCCACTCGATGGGTTCGTTCATCGGGCAGGCCTACGCCCAGCGCTGGGGTGACGAGTTGGCGGGTCTCGTGCTTTCGGGAACCTCGGCCGGGCTCGATGTCGACGATGACCTGATGGCGGCCGTCGAGGCCCTTGGCCAGCCCGAGACCGCCGATGCACCGTCGGAGATCATCGGCGGCATGTTCGCGGCGTTCAACGAGGGCTTCGGTGGTGACGACGCCACCGGGTTCGAATGGCTCAGTCGCGACGACGACGAGGTTGCCGCCTACGTCGCCGATCCGTGGTGCGGATTCGCCCTGTCCAACGGCTACGTCGCGGACATGCTGACGGGCACCGCATCGATGTGGACGGCCGCGGCAGAAGCAGCCCTGCCGACGGACCTGCCGGTGCTCGTCACCAGCGGGAACCTGGATCCGGTCGGGGGTGGACCGGGCGTTCCGTCGGCACGCGAACTGGCCCAACGCTGGCGCGACCTCGGCCTGTCGGTCGACGAACGGTGGTGGGAGGAGTCGCGCCACGAGATCCTCAACGAGGTGAACCGCGACGAGGTGACGGCGTTCATCATCGACTGGATCGTGGAGCACGTGCAGGAGTGACCCGAGTGCGCACCCCGGCACTCGGGTCAAGCAGGTATCACGACGGGGTCGCGTCCCTCTGGTCTCCTGCATGCGTCGGACCTCCCGACGTCGTGCCCACCGTCCGGGGGAACCACCATGCCAACGAACTTCAGCAAGGACCGCAACCTGCCCGTCATCGCCGAGTTCAAGGCGCGCCACGACATGCTGGCGATGCTGCGTCGTCACGGCGCGCACTCGGTCGGCATCGCGCCCAAGATCACCGACGGCGAGGCCACCGACAAGCTCGCGCTCACCTTCTACGTGCCGGCCAAGCGCAGCGAGGGCGAGATCACCGAGCGTGAGCGCATCCCGGACACCTTCGCGTTCGTCCAGGAGAAGTCGCGTCGCACGCGCCGGGTCACCACCGACGTCGTCGAGACCCCGCCGGCCACCTTCGAAGTCGATCCCGAGACCCGCATCCGGCCGGTGCCGGGCGGGGTCAGCGGCGGCATCAACGGCTCCACCGGGACGATCGGCGGGTGGGTGTGGGACAACACCGACGACTCGATCGTGATGCTGTCCAACCACCACGTCCTTGGCCACACCACCGGCACGGACATCCTCCAACAGGGCACCGCGGACGGCGGCAGCCTGCCCGCCGACAAGATCGGTGACGTCAAGCGTGGCGTCGTGCGGACCTCCACCGGGACCAACACGGTTGACTGCGCGATCGGGGATCCCGACGACGACAGCGTCTACGACCTGAGCGTGCTCGAGATCGGTCCGGCCGTCTACGCCACCGACGAAGCTGCGTACCACATGGAGGTGGAGAAGTACGGGCAGACGACCGAGCACACGTACGGCCGCATCATCTCGACGAACTACTCGACGATCGTCAGCGGCGTCTGGTTCTTCGACGACTGCCTGCGCATCGAGCCGATCGCGCCGTCGGCGGACTGGTCGGACAGTGGTGACTCGGGCTCGCTGGTGTTCCGCCAGGAACCCACGACCGAGGGTGGCGAGATCAAGCCGGCCGTCGGCCTGCACTTCGCCGGCGGAGGCATCTACGGCGTCGCCTGCAAGATCGACAACGTGTTCGACGCGCTGGACCTCGACACGCTGTGTTCCGGGGCGTTCGCGAACTTCCTGGACTCGCTCAACGAGTCCGAGTCGGAGTTCGAGGGCAGCCTGTCGATGGCCTCGGGTGCCACCCTGGCATCGGCCGCCGACCTGGAGCGCCTCCGCGCCGTCACCGACGTGGGGTTGACGACGCGCGACCTGCCGATCACGTGGGACCGCCAGGTCCCAGTCCCGTCCCTGGTGGCTCGTCCGGCCACGCGTGCGGCCACCTTCAGTGCCAAGGTGCGGGGGCGGGCATCTGTCCTCAACCCGGTGCGAGGACTGTCCCGTGACGTCCAGACACGGCTGCAGACCACCAAGAAGGGCCGAGTCCTCACCGACGCAGTGGACACCCATCGTGGTGAGCTGCTGACCCTGCTGGCCAAGGACGGCGACGTGCGCCGGGCAGCCGTTGCGGCCCTGCGCCCCGTCACCAAGTCGGCAGTGACGTCGGACGAGGTCCTGCGCACCGTGCTGACCGACGACAGGATCGAGCAGTTCGAGCGCTTGGCCGACACGGTCACGCGCAAGGCGAGTCCGGCGCTGCGCAACGTGATCGGCGAACTGCGGGAGTTGGCGGACGAAGCGCGTGGCGCCACGCTGGGCCAGTTGTTCGGCCTCGACGACTGAGGAGTCGCGGACGCAGGGCCTGGACGAGGCTGTCACACTTGCACTCCCATGCCACCCACGGACAGGCCCAACCCGTGTCACCGGAAGCCAACGACCAGCCCGGAGGCGACCACGCCCCGGACGACGTCCACCCGGGTGGCGACGACGCTCCAGACGACGTCCGGGACGACCCGGGCTGGTCGGCGGCCCGATCGGTCCAGGCCGACTTCGGCCGGCTCCTGCTCGAGGCGACCGGCGGGCACGGCCTCGACATCGCGTGGGTGGTCGGGCCCGACGGCGCCCGCGTGCCGGGGCTGGTGATCCACGTGGCAGCCGACGACGATGCCGCCGGGACCGGCCCCGGGCCGATGGAGGTCGAGGTGGCGGGGTTCCCGGTCACCGTCCCCGGCACGATCGAACTCGACCTGTTCGGCCAGGCGCATGCCGTGCCCGTGCGATGGGCAACCTCGCCCGCCGCCACCTTCGAAGGAGACGCTCCGGTCTGACGCCGCCCGCGGGGCCCGGTCCGCGTCAGCCCGAGGCCCCAGGACCGTGCCGGACCGGCACCCACCTGAGCGCCACCACCAACTCGTCGCGGTCCACGACGACAGCGACCGTTGGATCATCCGCACCGACCGAGCAAGGGTGGTCGACGAGCGACTTCGGCCTACTCGGTGATGACGGCCTGGTACTCCCGGACGTCGACCGCGACGTTGCTGGAACCGAACAGGTCAGGAGCGGCCAGGTCCTGCCACGCACCACCGGGAAGCCGCCACTCGCCCTCCCAGCGGACGGTCACGGTCACCCCTCGTTCGCCGGCCTCCTGGTAGATCCACGCCAGCGGTTGGGTGCCACCCTGCCAGTTCGGCTGGCCTTCCGACCAGCCGGTGGGTCCGGACTCGTCACCCTCGATGTACTCGCGCCCGTTGGTCCGCTGCCATGCGGGGGCGTAGGCAAACTCGTTGTCGTCGTCACCGTCGGCCCACTCGACCATGTGCGCTGAGGTGGCGCGAAGTTGGAAGGCCCCGTAGTCCCGCGTCACGGTGGTCGGGCTTGAGTCCACGTCACCGCCGGGGCTGTAGGGCGCGACCATGAGGAAGGTGGGCAGACCCACGACCGATGAATCGGCCGGCTGGGTCGTCACGTCTGGCACCAGGCCAGCAACCATCTGCTCCCACGCTTGCATGGCCAACTGCTCGGGAGTGGGTTCTGGCACGAAGGGATCCGCCGGACAACGAGGCACCCGGTCGCCGTACAGGGCTGCCGCCAGGTTCGCCAGGGCCACCGGGTCCTCGTAGTAGTTGTGATCCTGTCCGGCCGGGACCTCGTGCGCATTGATTCGCCAGCACTCCTGCCCGTCGACCGTGGTTCGCCCAGCCGTGTAGCCGTATTCCACGTTGCGGGCCGGCACCGTGCCTCCGGTCGCACCGTCCCCCGAGGGATCGTTGCCTTCCCCGGAACCGGGTTCATCGCACACGATCTTCCACTGCGACACGCCATTGCGGACCAGGCTCGTCACGACGCATCCCGGCGGAGCTGAAGGCGGCGGACCCGACTGCGCCGACGCGTTGGTCGGCACAAGCATGGCGAACAGCGCGGCAACCACTGCCCAGTGCACGCCTCGAAGACCACGACGCATGCAGGTGCGGACGCGTGGGTCGGGGCGATCGATCACAGGCAGGACACCTCCTCGGTGGGTGCTTCGACGGCGACGTAGCTGCGATACCACCGGGTCGCATGCCGTGGCGGGTCCCCGTCGTCCAACTGCAGTTCCATGAAGCTCACGGGTGTTCCGACGTCTGCGACCACGACTCCGGAAAAGTCCTGTGCGACCTCCAACTGGATGCAGTCCTGGTCGCTGGCCACGACTCGGACGACTTCCTCTGCGTAGCCCGTTGCATCATCTCTGCGAAAGCCGTCCAGTCCATTCGCGAGGTCGATTTGCCACCCCTCCAGAAAGGTGTTGGCGTAGGAGTCGCTATAGATCGAGCCCAGCGCAACGAAGATGTCGGCGGGGGCCAGTGGCGGCAGGTCAGCGTCCGGGGTGCCCAGCAGCGCCTTCACCGCGGGGTTGTAGATGGCGAGATGG
>DATFMD010000032.1:0-8282 GCA_035267125.1 Nitriliruptoraceae bacterium
GGCCAATCCCTCGACGTCGGGCAACTCGTCGACCAGCCCGGTCGTGACGACGAGTCGTCGAGCCGACACCATCGACCCGTCGTCGAGGTGGACTTCGAACCGGCCGTCGACTCGCGAGGCCGAGGTCACGAGGCCAGTGCGCACCTCGCCGCCGTAGTGTTCGACCTCGTCCCGGCCGACGGCAAGCAGCTCGCCGGGGGCCATGCCGTCGCGCGACAGGAACCCGTGCACGCCAGCAGCCGGGGCGTTGCGCGGTTCGCCGGCGTCCACCACCACGACGGTGCGTCGGGACCGCGCGAGCATCAGTGCGGCTGACAGGCCCGCTGCACCACCGCCCACGACCAGGGCGTCCACCTGGTGGTGCTCGTGGTGGTCGGCCCGGTGAGCGGCGTGTTCGTGTTCGGATGTCGTGGTCATGGGGTTGTCTCCTCGTCCCGAGGAACGTACGGCTCGAGCCGACCTTGTGGCAAATACGTTTGCTATATTGGCAACCGCGGTCAATTCCCTGGAGGCCACCACATGTCGACTGACGCGGCCGACCGAGCACTCGACCGGCGCGTCCGGGACCGGCTCCGGCAGCTGCGGACCGAACGGGGGCTGACCCTCCAACAGGTCGCCGAGCAGGCCAACCTCGACGTGTCCACCCTGAGCCGGCTCGAGTCCGGCAAGCGGCGACTCGCCATCGACCACCTGCCGGGACTGGCCGCAGCGCTGGGTGTGACGGTCGACCAGCTGCTCGGCCCGACCGTGCGACCGGACCCGCGCGTGCGACGCGAGCCCACCACCGTCGACGGGATGACGATGTGGCCGCTGACCCACCACGGACCGGCTGCGGGCTTGTCCGCCTACCGATGTCTGGTCCACGCCGAGCGCAACACGCCTCCGGACCCGCTCCCGACCCACGACGGCCAGGACTGGATCTACGTGCTCAGCGGACGCATGCGGCTGCGACTGGGCGGCGACGACCTCGTCATCGAACCCGGCGAGGCGGTCGAGTTCTCCACCCTCACCCCACACTGGTTCGGCGTCGTCGCGGAACCGGTGGAGGTGTTGATGATCATGGGCCCCCAGGGCGAACGCGTCCACGTCCGTACCTGACGCGGGGTCACGTCGGTTGCCACTCGTCGGCACGCATCCCGTAGACGGCCGCGTCCACCCACTCCCCTCGCTTGAGGTGTGCGTGCCGGATGACGCCCTCCTGCTGCATCCCCAGCTTCTCCACCAGGCGACGTCCTCGAACGTTGTGTGTGAAGACGTCGGCCTCGATCTTGTGCCCACCAAGGGATGTGAACCACAGGTCGAGCACTCCCGCCAATGCCTCGGCCATGAGCCCCGATCCCCAGTATGGTCGTCCCAGCCAGTAGCCGACATCGGCCCGTCCCGGCGCACCGCGAGGGGTGATCCCGATGGCACCGAGGACGTGACCCGGCTCGCCGATCGAGCCAACGCGATCGCGAAGCACCCAGTGCAGGCCCCAGTCCTCGTATGGCATGGTTCGACAACGCTCGACCCAGTCCTCGACGTCGGCGAGCTCGTCGGGGCCGTCCCAGAGCAGGGTTGCACTGATCTCCTGGCGCCGGTCGCCCCCCACCAGCGAGTAGAGCTGGGGGGCGTCATCGACCCTGGGGAGGTCGACGTGCAGGCGTTCGGTCTGCACGTCGTACGTGTTCAGACTCGTCGGATCAGGTCCCCAGCGTGGCATGACACCCTCCAAGATCGCCCGCGCTCCTGCGTCGAGGGTGCGCCCGGCGGGCGTCGCAGTCAAGGGCCGGCCCGCCTGGGCGCCCAGCCCCCTGCCAGTGTCCATGAACCGCGCCACCACCGGCATCGCGACACGGTCGACGTCCAGGTCCTCGACATCGTCCCGGCGAGAGGTCCAGGTGTTCATGGGTGCAGAAGACCTTCGTGGCACCTTCGTCCCTGGACTTGGGGGATCTCGCAGCCGCGTGGCCCGTTCAGGGAATCACACGGTTGCGTGGTTCATGCAAGTGGCAGCAGTCACGACCACCTCGAGCCGCTCGGCGCTGATGGCCCGCCCACATTCCTCGCAGGTGCCCCAGGTACCGTCCTCCAGTCGTTGCAGGGTTGCCTCGAGTTCCGTGAGGCGACGCTGCAGACGCTGGACCTGGTCCACCGCGAGTTCGGCTTCGACACGTTGTGTGGCGCGATCACCAAGTTCCGCTGCCTGCGTCACACCGACGGGTGAGTTGATTCCCTCCAACTGTTGTCTGGTGAGCCGCAACTCCTCGGCGACCTCCTGCTCGACGGCCTGCCGGTCTGGGCTCGGTGGCGAGGAGGCTGCAAATGCGTTTCGAGACATGATCGTGGGCTCCGCTGCATCGGCGATGTGGGACCATGGTGCCCACCGGGCAACGACTCCAAACCCGTCGCACGTTCAAGCGCTCATGGACACCGATGACCATCCGATCCACACCATCAGGATCCACACAGACCCCAACAAGGCCGGCAGGACCGGACCACAGGGTTGACCACGAGGCGTCCGCCTGTTCGACGATGGGTCAGACGCGCGTGCCAGTACGACCGGGTTGAAGGGATCGCGTCCGCCTGGTTCAGAACATCTCCAACCCACTTCGCGACCCCCGTCCGCGCGGGTCCCGCAACTACAGTCGTTCATTGGCATCCGTCGGGTGCCCACAGCATCGGAGCCGCGATGAGCGCACACCCCACGTCCGACTCCGACGACAGGAGCCGTCCGGCCAGGAGCAGGACCGCCATCGCGATCGGGGTCGCGATGCAGATCGTCGTCGCGGTGCCGTTCACCGCAGGGTTCGGGCTGCTCGCACCACTGTGGGGCGTCGTCGCGGCCTGGGCGCTGTGGCTCGTCGCGGTGGCCGGCCTCGTCGTGGCCGCGCGGCGCCGTCCCCTGTTGGCACCGGTGGTTCCGCTGGCCAATGCCGGTCTCCTGTTCGCGCTCGTCACCTTCGGTGAATCCGTGCTGGGCTGGACCGCCTGACTCCCAGCCCCGGCCCCCGATGTGGCCAGACGGCCATGGCGGCGAGCCCTCGTTGCGGTCGCACATGACACGGGCTCCCGTCAGACGCGATGCAGGAGGGAGAACGGCCGTGTCAGGACGGCTCGATCGTCAGGCCCGTGGCCAGGGGCCGGATCGCAGGCACCAGGTCGTCACCCGCGATGGTGAGTCGCCGAACGACCTCCACGTCGACCGCGGACGTGCCGACCAGCAGTTCGACCTCACCCGGCTCCAGGACATAGTCCAGGTCGGGACCGCTGAAGCCGAGCGCGTCGACCGGCAGGTGGAAGGTCACCCGTCGTCGTTCGCCCGGGTCGAGCGTCACACGGGCGAACCCCTGGAGCTCGAGCACGGGACGCGAGATCGTGGCGACCGGGTCGCGCGAGTAGAGCTGGAGCACCTCGTCGGCACGACGGTCGCCGACGTTGGTGACGACGACGGAGACGTCGACCACGTCGCCGGTCGACATCGTCGGGCTCCGGTCGGCCGGGTCGGCCGGGTCGGCCGATGTGGGCGCGACCTCGAAGCGGCTGTAGGTCAGGCCATGGCCGAAGGGGTACAGCGGCTCGTTCGAGCAGTCGACGTAGGCGCCCTTCCAGTGGGAACGCCCACCGGAGACCTTGTGGCCGTAGTAGATCGGCACCTGTCCGGCGGTGCGCGGGTAGCTGATCGGCAGGCGTCCTCCCGGGCTGTGCCGGCCGGCCAACGCCTCGGCGATCGCGATGCCTCCACGCTCCCCGGGCAGCCACGCATGGAGGACGGCGGCGGCGGCCTCGTGGACGGCCGGGGACCCGATCGGCCGTCCGCCGACGATCACCAGGACGATCGGCGTGCCGGTGTCGGCGACGGCCCGGACCAGTGCTTCCTGGACACCGGGCAGGTCCAGCGAGGTCACGTCGCGGCTCTCCCCGCTGGTGCAGTCCTCCGTCAGGCCAGACTTCTCGCCCATGACCAGCACGGCGACGTCGGCGGCGGCGGCCGCAGCCACGGCGGCGGCGATTCCGGAGCGGTCGTCACCGGTCACGTCGCACCCGCGCACGTGGGTCACGTCCGCGTCGACCAACTCCTTCCGCAACCCGGCGAGGACGGTCGTGACGTGGCCCAGGTCGACGGTGTCACCGACCGCGGCCCCGTCCTCGATCGGCAGGGCAAGAACGTTCTCGCCACTGTCCATCAGGTCGACCAGCGACTCGACGTGGGCCACGTAGCTGTAGTCGCCGAGCATCGACCGGGCGTCGTCGGCGTTGGGGCCGATGACCGCCACGGAGCCGGGCGCCGCCAGGGGGAGCACCCCGTCGTTGCGCAACAGCACCAGGCTGTCACGCGCGATGGCGGTGGACAGCTCCCGTTGCCCGGTGGTGCGCGTGTGGACCTCGACTGCCTCGGGGTCGACGAACGGGTCGTCGAACAGGCCGAGGGCGAACTTCGACCGGAGCACGCGGGCCACGGACCGGTCGACCAGCTCGCCCTCGACCTCGCCGCGCGACAGCGCCTCGCGGAGGGGCGAGCCGTAGCAGTCGGTGTTCGGCAGCTCCACGTCGATCCCTGCCCGCAGGGCCGTGGCCGCGGCGCCGGGCTGGTCGGTGGCGACCCGGTGGTAGCCACGCAACTGGTCCACGGCGAAGTAGTCCGCGACGACGGTCCCGTCGAAGCCCCACTCCCCTCGCAGCAACTCGTCGAGGAGCCACTGGTTCGCGCCACACGGCACGCCGTCGAGCTCGTTGTAGGCATTCATCACCGATGCGAGGTCACCCTCCCGGACGGCATGCTCGAAGGGCCGCAGGTGCACGTCGCGCAGTTCCCGTGGGCCGATGTGTGGCGGCGCCCAGTTCATGCCGCCCTCCGAGGCGCCGTAGCCCACGAAGTGCTTGGCGGTCGCGACGACGCCGTCGGCCAGGTCCTCGCCCTGGAGTCCCTCGACGAAGGCCAGGCCCATGCGGCTGACGAGGTAGGGGTCCTCGCCGTAGGTCTCCTCCAGCCGCCCCCAGCGCGGGTCACGGCAGACGTCCAGGACCGGTGACAGGCCGTGGTGGGCGCCCACGCCCCGCATCTGCTGGCGGATCGCGTCGGCCACGGCGTGGTTGTGCTCGGGGCGGAAGGTCGCCGCGACCCCGATGGCCTGGGGGAAGATCGTCGCGTCGCGTGCCATGAAACCCGAACAGATCTCCTCGTGGACGATCGCGGGAACACCCAGCCGGGTCCGCTCGCGCAGGTGACGCTGCACGTCGTTGGCGAGGTCGGCCGACCCACGCGCGGTGAGGCTGCTGGCCCCGCTGATGCGCGTGACGTGGCCGATGCCGTGCTGGAGGTGCTCCTCGACACGCTCCGGCACCAGCCCGTCGGCGTCGGCGAGCTGGAAGACCCAGGCGCTGCCGAGCTGGCCGAGTTTCTCGTCCATCGTCATGCGCGACAACAGGTCGGCCACGCGCTCGTCCACCGGGACGGTGGGGTCGGCGAAGGGGGCGTTGGCGAAGTCAGCGAAGCTCACGGGTCATTCCTTCACGGCTCCCGAGGTGAGTCCACTGATGATCTGGCGCTCCGCGACGGCGTAGAAGAGCAGGGCCGGCAGCATGGACAACGTGGTGAAGGCCAGCACCGTGGCGTAGTCGGTCGCGAACTGGGTCGAGATGTTGTTCACCCCGATCGGCAACGTGTGCTGGCTCGGTTCGATCAGCACCAGCAGGGGCAGCAGGAAGGCGTTCCAGCTGCCCACGATGGACAGGATGGCGATGGTGGACAGTACTGGACGTGACAGCGGCATCACTCGGCCTTCAAGGGGCCATTCTCGGGCGTTCTCCGAGCCACAGGATGAAAGCGCTGTCGTTTCGAGACACCGCAGCACCGTCGTTCGAACGACGTGCCGGGCGCGCCGGGACCGTCGAGTGGTGCGCGCTCGGAGGGTTCGACACTGGCCGCGCCGGTTGCGTGTTGCCGGGAGGCTGCCCGCCGGAGCCCACGGCATGACCCCGAGGTCGGCTGTCGACGTCGAGCCCTCAGCCGGCGTCGCGTGCCGCCTGGATCCACTCGTCGACCTGGTCACGGTTGTCGCTGATCCACGTCTCTGCCGCCGCCGTCAACTGGGCGCTGCCGTAGTCGTCGGCCTGGCGCATCTCCTCGTTCTGCGCGGCGATGTCGTCCAACGGGATCTCGACGGCCTCGAGCAGGGCGTTCACGTCGGGGTGGTCGTCGAGGAAGTCCGTGTTGGCCACGGCCTGGATGTCGTTGATCTGCCAGCCCAGGTCACACGGATCCGCGTCGCCCGCACAGCCCTGCAGGCCGTCGACCTCGGTGTTGTCCACGCCCTCCAGGGACGGTGACGGGAGCCACACGACGTCCTCACCGGGGATGACCTCGGCCACGGTCCAGTTCGGCGTCCAGGTGTAGAACAGCACCGGTTCGCCGGCGTCGACCGCCGCGAGCACGTCGTCGAACAGGGAGTTGTACTCGCCGACGACCTGTTCGACGTTGGGGCCCCAGGGCAGCTCGGCGATGTGGTCGGTGATGGTGAGGTTGCACCCCCACCCGTCGTTGCAGCCGATCAGGTCGGCGAGCCCGTTGCCGTCGCCATCGAATGCAGCGGCCACTGCGGCATCCTCGAAGTCCGTCATCGACGTGATGCCCATCTCGTCGGCCGTGGCCTTGTCGACCAGGTAGCCCTGCCGGGCACCGGCGGCGACCTGCTGGCCGACGGGCGACACGGCCGCGGCGTAGGACTGCCCGGTCACCAGTTCGCCCTGCCGATAGGGCTCGTGCAGCGGGAACCAGCCGTTGGCCCACAGGTCGAACTCTCCCCGAGCCAGTGCCGGGTAGAAGCCGTTGGCATCGCGTGTCACCGCAGCCGGGTCGGTCACCGAGTAGCCGATCTCCGTGAGCAACTGGCGATAGACCTCGGCCTGGAACCAGCCGGTGTCCCATGTCGCGCGGGCCATGGTGACGGTCTCGCCGCCACCACCTCCACCTGATGCCGGTCCACCTTCACCGTCGCCGTCGCCGAGCGAGTTGCAGCCGGCCAGGGACAGCCCGACGGCCAGCCCGAGCGCAACCAGGCGACGGCTCGGCCGTCGTGTCGGCATCGTCGTGCCGGCGGTCGTGTCCATCCTGGCCGTCGAGCCGCTCACTTGGACGCTCCCTCTGTGGCCACTGCCTCGGCGTCGGCCGCTGCCTCCGTGTCCGCCGCGGGTTCGGCGTCCCTCCTCGGCGCTTCGCCTCGTCTCAGGCCCAGGCGGTCGAGCAGGTTGCGGTGCTGGGATCGGAACTCGGCAGCGTCGTAGTGGCCCTCCAGCAGGTCCAGTTCCTCCGCGAAGGCCCGGCGCATGCTCCAGATCATGAACAGCAGGACGATGGCGAAGGGCAGCCCGCTGGCAACTGCGGCAGTCTGCAGTGCGGCCAACCCACCGCCGATCAACAGCACCCCCGCGATTGCGCCCTCCATGACCGCCCAGAACACGCGCTGGGGCTTGGGCGAGTCGAGCTTGCCGCCGGACGTCAGGTGGTCGACGACCAGAGAGCCGGAGTCCGACGAGGTCACGAAGAACGAGATCACGAGGACAACGCCCAGGACCGAGGTCAGGGTCGACAGTGGCAGCGCCTGGAACATGTCGAACATGGCCGTTGCGACGTCCTCGTTGACGGCCGTGGCAAGGTCACGGATGCCGTTGAGTTGCATGTACAGGGCGGTTCCACCGAACACCGACATCCAGAAGAACGACAGCATCGACGGCACCAGGATCACGCCGATGACCATCTCGCGGATGGAGCGGCCCTTGGAAACGCGCGCGATGAACATGCCCACGAACGGTGACCAGGAGATCCACCAACCCCAGTAGAAGACGGTCCACGAGCCCTGCCACTCGGTGTTGTCGAAGGCCTCGTTCCAGAACGACAGCTCGGGCAGGACGGCGACGTAGAAGCCGGTCGACTGGACGAAGACCGACAGCAGGAACAGTGTCGGCCCGACCACGATGATGAAGAGCAGGAAGGCCCCCGCCAGCGCCATGTTCATCTGGCTCAGTCGCTTGACACCGGCGTCGAGGCCGGCCACCACGGACATCGTCGCAAGGCCGGTGATGGCTGCGATCAGCACGACCTGGAACCACGTGTCGGTGGGCGTGCCGAACAGGTAGTTGAGGCCGGCGGCGGCCTGTCCCACACCCAGGCCCAGCGAGGTGGCCAGCCCGAACAGCGTCGCGAGCACGGTCACGATGTCGATGGCATTGCCCCACGGCCCGTAGATGCGCTCCCCGAGCAGTGGGTAGAACACCGATCGGAAGGTCAGGGGCAGCCCGCGGTT
>DATFMD010000033.1:0-2558 GCA_035267125.1 Nitriliruptoraceae bacterium
TTCGTGGCCCGGTGCAAGGAGTTGGCCGACCGCTACGGCGACACCTTCGTGCCACCGGACAGCCTCGTGGCCAAGGCCGAGTCGGGCGAACCACTGCGGCCTGCGGGCGCCGCCTGAGAAACTGGCCGGCGCCCCGGCGCGCTTGGGCGCTTGGCCAGGTTTGCAGAACTCGCTGCGCTCGTTGTGCGGCGTGGCCGGGACGCAGGCGGCCTGCCCGACCGGGGTGCTGCGACGCTCGGTCGAGATACGGCATCCGATGAAGTCGAGGCCGATCAATTCCTCGTGTGCTTTGATGTATCAGACTCCGAGTCGCGTCCATCTGGATGACCGCGCCGGAGCACGAGGGGGACCACTTCATGGACGGGCAGTCGCATCGCGTGGTCGTGGTCGACGGAGCGGACTGGATGGTTCGCGCAGTGACCGCGATCCGGGATGGAGGTGCCGACGTCGTGGCAGTGCGCCACCTCGGCGAGGACGGCGCGACGACCTGGACCGTGTGGCGCAGCGAGGACCTGCTCTCCCCGCCACTGTCGCTGCACGAATCAGGGCTGCGACATGTCGGGTCCCTGTTGTCCCTGGCAGGTCGTCCGGGCATCGAGACGTGGCCGGAAGGCGACGAGGCCCCGCATGACCGGGCGGTCCTGGTGGTCGCGGACGGCACGCCGGTGGCGCTGGTGCTGCCTGCGTCGGACCCCGACGGCTCAACGGTGTTCGAGACCCACGTCCCACTGCCTCCCGATCTGCCGACCGACCCGACTCCGGGATCCGACGATGCTGCCGACGCCGGCGCTGATGGCGACGGCGGCGACGACGGGGACCACGCCGACGACGGGGGCGACGCCGACGACGGGGGCGGGTGGTGGACGCGGCAGCCGTCGGAGCCGACTGGACCCGTCCGAGGCGGTGGCGACTGGGCCACGGCCTCGCCTCCGCCCACGGCCCCGGCTGCCCCGCCCACAGCCCGACCGACACCCGGCGCGCGCCCGCCGATGCCGGAGTCGGCCAGCCCGCCACGTCCGGCGTCACCGCCACCCGCCAGCGCGCCACCACCGCCGTCCAGCACGCCGACGCCGACCGTGCCCCCGTCGACGTCCGGAAGCGAGCCGACACCGCCAGCCTCGTCCGGAGCTCCGCCACCCCCGCCGACGACCGCCACTCCGCCACCTGTTGGCACCGAGCCGGAGGCCCCGCCCACGACCACGACCCTGCACCCGTTCCTGGACGCACCGGACCGGGTCGACAGCGGCGCCAGCATCACGGTCATGGTCGGAGTCGGCGCCCGTGCGCAGCCCGGACTGACGACCTCGGGAGACGGCATGGTGGTGGAGGTCGACGACCAGGGCGAGGCCGTCTTCGACGTGATGATCGTCGCGCAGGGCTTCACGGTGCACGGCGCTCGCGACCAGTTGCGGGTCGCAGCCACCGCCCCCGACAAGAAGCGGTTGGCGATCACCCTGGACGCCGACGAGGTGACCGAGGTGACGCGCACCATCATCGAGGTCCAGTACGGCCAGGCCGGCACGCCGATCGGTCGTGCCTGGCGCGAGATCGTGATCGCGCCTGCCGGTGCGGCCGTGACGGGCGACGTCCGATCGGGGGCACTGCCGGTCACGACCGGTGGCCAGCCTGCAGCCGACCTGACGGTGATGGCGGTTGCCGGCCAGGACGACAAGACGATGCTGTGGACCTTCTTCTCACCCCACGACATCGAGCTGCCCGACCAGGCCGCCGCATGGACCCTGACCGCGGCGAGCGCGCGCGACCTCGCCCTCCAACAGGTCCTCAAGATGGCCAAGGCGACCTCCTCGCCGTTGTCGGACAACGAGATGCGCGGCCTCGCAACGGTCGTCGCGGACGCCATGCCGCCGACGTTCTGGAAGGTCCTGGCCGGCGTCGCGACCGCGACCACGTCCGAGGACCGGCGCCCCTCATTGCTGCTGGTCACCGAGGAACCCTGGGTGCCATGGGAACTGGCCGCCACGAGTGCCGACTACCTGCCACCCGAACTCGTGGACCCAGCGGCCCCCGCGTTCCTGGGCGCCCAGTTCGCGATGGGTCGATGGTTGGTTCCTCGCGAACGGGGGCTCGTCGAGTCCCCCACCCTGCCACCGCCCACGACCCATGACGTCGAGGGCATGGCGCTGGTCGTGGGCGACTACGCCGCGAGCATCAACTGGCGCACGCTGCCCGAGGCGCAGGCGGAGGGCGACGCCCTTGCCCAGCGCT
This sequence comes from Nitriliruptoraceae bacterium, assembly GCA_035267125.1. Classification (GTDB taxonomy): domain Bacteria; phylum Actinomycetota; class Nitriliruptoria; order Nitriliruptorales; family Nitriliruptoraceae; genus Salsipaludibacter. Next base: position 2,227 of record DATFMD010000033.1, read on the forward strand.
ATCGGGCATCGCGGTGGACGGCGACCGCACCGGACATGGACCGCCTGCTCGACAACGACCTCGACGGTGAACCCGGCGACGTGCTCCACATGGCCTGTCACGGGGCAGTGGACCCCGACAACCTGCAGTGGAGCGGCATCATCCTGTCCGAGGACGAGGATCGCCTGTCGCCGCTGATGATTCGGGGCTCGACCTTTCCCCGCGAGCAGCGACCCATGGTGTTCCTCAATGCCTGCCAGGTCGGCCAGGGCACCGACGGCATGTCCGACTCGGGCAGTCTGGGCGCGGCCTTCATCCGCGGGGGTGCCACCGGGTTCGTCGCCCCGCTGTGG
>DATFMD010000034.1:0-7703 GCA_035267125.1 Nitriliruptoraceae bacterium
TCGCCACGCCGGTGGCGCCACCGTGTTCACCACCCCGGGTGAGGGCACGGAGGTCGAGGCCTGGATTCGCCACCGCGGCGGCCACCACGACGACACCTCCCCCAACGCCGACGCCGACCCGGCCGACTCCCATGCCGACCCGGCCGACTCCGATGCCGACCCGACCGGCCGCGCCACCGCACCTTCCGGCCACGCCACCACGTCTTCCGGCCACTCCACCACACCTTCCGGCCACGCCACCAGGTCGCCAGACACCCCGCCACCGCCACCCCACGAACCGGACACGCCATGACTGCCCACATCCAGGTCTTCCTCGTCGACGACCATGCACTGTTCCGGACCGGCGTGCGGACCGAGATCGGGACCCGCGTCCACGTCGTCGGCGAGGCCGGTGACATCGACGAGGCCATCGCCGGGCTGCGTCGCACCAAGCCCGACGTCGTCCTGCTGGACGTGCACATGCCGGGAGGCGGCGGCAGCGAGGTGATCGTGGGTGCCCGGGACGCCGGGCTGCACGACACGAAGTTCCTTGCGCTGAGCGTGTCGGACGCCGCCGAGGACGTGATCGGCGTGATCCGCGCCGGTGCACGTGGCTACGTCACCAAGACCATCGGCTCGGACGACCTCGTCGATGCCATCCGCCGTGTCCACGAGGGCGACGCGGTGTTCTCTCCCCGCCTGGCCGGCTTCGTCCTCGATGCCTTTGCGGGAGCCCTGCCCGACGGCATGGAGGTGGTCGACGAGGAGATGGACCAGTTGAGTCCCCGTGAGAAGGAGGTCATGCGCCACATCGCGCGTGGCTACACCTACCGCGAGACCGCGAACCGGCTCCACATCTCGATCAAGACGGTCGAGACCCACGTCTCCAACGTGCTGCGGAAGTTGCAGCTGTCCAACCGCCACGAACTGACCGCGTGGGCCGCCAACCGCCACCTGTTGTAGCCCGCCGTGGCGCCGCTCAGACGAGTCGGGTGAAGAACAGCAGTGCCATGCCCACGATCGTCGTGACCCCGGCCACGATCGCGACCGGCATGCCCCAGCGGTCGCCCTTGAGATGGCCGATCGAGCCGAACACCATCCCCAGCACGCCCGGGACGATGAACCAGATGGCTGCAACGGCGCCCACGAGGCCGGCGATCGACCATGCCCGGGCACCCCGGGTCGGCACCTGCACGCCGTCGCGCAGGACGGTGTCGCCGGGGGGTGTGGCCATGGGCGTACGCTGCCTGTCGGATGTGCGTGGATCAGGACCAGAGTCTACGTTGCCGCAAGGCATTCCTGCCCTCCGCACGGATTGGAACCCTCCGCGATGACGACCTCCGACGGCAGTTCCGCCACCGCCGCGCACCTGTCCGGTGCCCGGCGCCAGGACGCCCCGGCCGGTGCGTCCCCTGCAGGAACGGACGACGCCGGCACCAGGACACCAGCCGACCTCATCGAATCGATCCTGGTCGAGATGCGACGCATCCTGGTCGGCCAGACCAGGATGCAGGAGCGGCTGGTCGTGTGCCTGCTGTCCCGGGGACACTGCCTGCTCGAAAGCGTGCCCGGCCTGGCCAAGACGCTGGCTGCGGAGTCGCTGGCCACCATCACGGGCGGGAACTTCAAGCGGGTGCAGTTCACGCCGGACCTGTTGCCATCGGACATCGTGGGGACACGGATCTACCGGCCCAGCACGGAAGACTTCGACACCGAACTCGGCCCCGTGTTCACCAACGTGCTGCTGGCCGACGAGATCAACCGCGCACCGGCCAAGGTCCAGTCGGCGCTGTTGGAGGTGATGGGCGAACGCCATGTCACCATCGGGGGCACCACCCATCCGGTGCCCGACCCGTTCTTCGTGGTGGCGACCCAGAACCCGATCGAGTCCGAGGGCGTCTACGAGTTGCCCGACGCCCAACGTGACCGCTTCCTGATGAAGGTGGTCATGGGCCACCCCAGTCGCGAGGAGGAACTCGCGATCATCGACCGCGTCTCGGTCCGAATCCCGGCACCCCACACGGTGATCGGCCACGACCAGGTCAAGGCCCTCCAGAACGCGGCCGACCGGGTCTACGTCGACGCGACGGTCAAGGCCTACGCCGTCGACGTCGTGCTGGCCACGCGGACGCCGGGCCTGTACGGCATGCCCGACCTCGAGTCGGTGATCCGACTGGGAGGCAGTCCGCGCGCCTCGCTCGGCCTGGTCCGCGGTGCCCGCGCCCTGGCACTGATGCGCGGACGCACCCACGCAACGGCGCAGGACGTGTTCGACATCGCGCCCGAGATCCTGCGCCACCGGCTCATCCTCAGCTACGAGGCACTTGCCCGCGAACTGACCGCCGACCACGTCATCGCCCAGATCCTGTCCACCGTCCCGGCAGAGCCCCTGACGCCACGCAACAACGACGAGGCGCCGCGTGACGGGCCCACCTTCCCCGACCTGCCCGCAGATGCCTTCGCGTCTCCGCCGCCGCCCGGCGCCAGCCCGTGACCCCACCCACCGAGCACGTCCAGACATGGCCGTCCGGACCGACCCCCCAGGTCGTCGCCGAACGTGTCCGCACGCTGGAACTGCAGGTGACCCGCAAGTTGGACAGCATGCTGCACGGTGCGCACGAAGGATTGACGCCGGGCCACGGCAGCGACCTGGGCGAGTCACGCCAGTACGTGCCCGGTGACGAGGTCCGCCGCATCGACTGGAACGTCACGGCGCGAACCAACGAAGTCCACGTCCGGGACCTGATCGCCGATCGCGAACTGACCACCTGGATGCTGGTCGACCTCGACGCGAACATGGACTTCGGCACCCAGCGCGATCGCAAGTCCGAGATCGCCGCCGCCGCGATCGCCACCATCGGATTCCTCAACGTCCGTGACAGCAACCGCCTCGGTGCCATGCTGTTGGCAGGCCCCCACCGACGTCCCTTTCCGCCACGACCGGGCAAGGACCACGTCCGCGCCATCCTGACGGCCGCCCTGCTGCCCCCGAAGGTGGACGGGTTGGGCCACAGCGACCTGACCGACGGCCTGCATCGCATCCTGGCGAACCAGCACCACCGCGGCATGATCGTGATCGTGTCCGACCTGCGCGGCGACGGCCGCGTCGGTGGCGGACTGCCCGCCGACCTCGGCCAGGCGACGCTGCGCCACGACGTGCTGGTCATCCAGATCGTGGACCGACGCGACGTCGAGATCCCCGACGTCGGGCTCATCAACCTCGTTGATCCCGCCACCGGCCACGAACGCGAAGTCGTGATCACGCCCGCCATCCGCGACGCCTACCAGCGTCGGGCGGCACGGTTCCAGGAGGAACTTGCCGACGAGATCCGCGGCACCGGCGCCGACCACCTGGTGCTCGAGACCGGTGCCGACTGGCTGTCCGCGATCGCACGACACGTCCGCCAACGCCGCACCATGCGGCTCCCGAGACGCGCATGATTCCCGAGACCTTCCTGGCACCGCAACGGTTGTGGGTGCTGCTGGTGCTGGTTCCCCTGGTCGTGCTGGCAGTGTGGGCCCAGCGTCGACGTCGACGCGACCTGGTGCGGTTCACCGGACTGGACATGCTCGACGAGATCGCCCCGTCGAACCCGGGCTGGCGGCGCTGGCTCGTGGTCGGGCTCCTGATGTCCAGCCTGGCGCTGGGCACGGCGTCACTGGCGCAACCGGCAGTGCAGGAGCGCGTCAGCACCACCGTCGCGGGCAGGATCATCGTGGTGATCGACACGTCGCTGTCGATGGAGGCCACCGACGTCGACCCCAGTCGACTCGAAGCTGCCCAGGACGCTGCCATCGAGTTCGTGGGCCAGGTCGACCCCGACGTGCAGGTTGGCCTGATCTCGTTCAACGGACTCGTGACGCTCGACGTCGGGCTGACCGTCAACCACGGCCGGGTCATCGCGGCGATCGAGGAACTCGAACTCGGTCCGGCCACTGCCGTGGGATCCGCACTGCAGACGGCAGTCGATGCCCTGACCGCGTCGGACACCGGTCCCGGCTTCCCGGGCGCCATCGTCATGCTGTCCGACGGGGCCACCACCGAGGGCGAGTTGCCTGCCGACGCCGCCGACGCCGCCGCCGAGGAGGAGATCCCGGTGTTCACGATCGCGTTCGGCACGCCCAACGGGCAGATCGTCGACCCGTACACGAACCAGTTGATCGACGTGCCGGTGGCAGACTTCGAACTCGAGGCGATCTCCGAGGTGACCGGAGGGACCTTCTACGCGGCCGGCACCACCGAGGCACTCGGCGACGCCTACAGCCAGATCCAGGGGCAACTCGAAGAACTCATCGGCGAACCCGAACTCGTCGACGTGGAGATCACCTGGAAGTGGATCGCCGTCGCGATGGCGCTGCTGGCAGCCGGCTTCGTGTTCGGCCAACTCTGGCTTCGCGGCGTCGCCTGACCCCGGCCCCGCCCAACCGTCCCCGGCACACCTGGCCGGCCTGCTCGGCTGCTCGGCTCGCACGTTCGGACAGTGCGACGCAGGGTCGTCGAAAATATCGTGGTGGGAGTCCACCCGATCCCCAACCCCACGAGGTGTCTGTTCCATGGCCTCCATCGGCATCGTGTACTTCTCCATGTACGGCTCCACCCACGACCTCGTCAGCGAAGTCGCCACGGGCGTCACTGATGACGGCGGCCAGGCCCACCTGCGACGTCTGCCCCACGGACTGCCCGACGACGTGGCATCCGACGACGCCGTCCAGGCTGCACAGCAGGCGCAGGAGGACGTCGCCTTCGCGGAGGTCGATGAACTGGCCGAGTTCGACGGCATCGTGTTCGGCAGTGGCACCCGCTTCGGGTCGGCGTCCTCGCAGTTGCAGGGCTTCTTCGACCAGTGCGGCCCGTTGTGGGCAGAGGGAACGCTGGTCGACGTCCCGGCCGGGTTCGTCACCAGCGCCTCGACGATGCACGGCGGCCACGAGACCACGATCATGTCGATGTCGACGTTCGCATTCCACCTGGGCATGCCGATCGTGCCGATGGGCTACACGCACGATGCCACCGGCGAAACCAGGTCGGGTGGCGGGCCCTACGGACCATCGCTGCTGATGCCACAGGACGGTGACAAGGAGGAGCCCACGCACCAGGAGGCTGCCATCGCGCGCGCGTACGGGGCTCGCATGCACCGCATCGCCCAGAAGTTGGCCGCCTGACCCGTGGCGCCCCGCAAGCCGCTCGCCGGGTTCGACCGGGCGCGTGGTCAGGTCACCTGGCCGTGAGCACGAGCGCGCCGTCAGCGTCGACGTCCACGACGACGGTGGCGCCGTCGTCGACCCGGCCGGACAGGATCAGCTTGGCCAGTCGGTCCTCGACCTGCGTGCGGATGACGCGCTTGAGGGGACGGGCGCCGTACACCGGGTCGTAGCCGAGGTCCGCGAGGTGGGCCTTCGCGGACGCGGTGACGTCCAGGTCGAGGTCACGATCGACCAGTCGCCGCACGAGCCGCCCCAGTTGGATGTCCACGATCGACGCCAGGTCCTCGCGACTCAGCCGATCGAAGATCACGATGTCGTCGATCCGGTTGAGGAACTCGGGCTTGAAGTGGCTGCGGACGTCGGCCATCACCCGCTCGCGCAGGTCCGACGGCTCGAGCGTCACGTCCAGGATGTGCTGGCTGCCCAGGTTCGACGTCATGATCACGACCGTGTTGCGGAAGTCCACGGTGCGACCCTGCCCATCGGTCAGGCGACCGTCGTCGAGCAACTGGAGCAGCACGTTGAACACGTCGGGGTGGGCCTTCTCCACCTCGTCGAGCAGCACGACCGAGTACGGGCGACGACGCACCAGTTCCGTCAACTGCCCACCCTGGTCGTAACCGACGTAGCCGGGAGGCGCGCCGATGAGCCGGGCGACGGTGTGCTTCTCCTGGTACTCACCCATGTCGATGCGCAGCAGTGCCCGCTCGTCGTCGAACAGGAACGCCGCCAGTGCCCGGGCCAGTTCGGTCTTGCCGACACCGGTCGGGCCCAGGAACAGGAACGACCCGGTCGGGCGGTCGGGGTCGGCGATCCCGGCGCGCGACCGACGCACTGCATCCGCCACCGCCTCGACGGCTTCGTCCTGCCCGATGACCCGTTCGTGCAGGTGGTCCTCGAGCACGACCAACTTGTCGGCCTCATCGGTCAACAGCCTGGTGACGGGGATCCCCGTCCACTTGGCGACGACATCGGCGATCTCGTTGTCGGTGACCCGCTCCTCCAGCATCGTGCCACCCTCGGCACGCAGGGCATCGAGTTCGGCCTGGGCCGCGGCCACCTCCGTCTCCAACTCGCCCGTTCGTCCGTAGCGCAACTCGGCCGCGCGCTCGAGGTTGCCATCACGCTCGGCGATGGCAGTCTGTTCCCGGACCTGTTCCAACTCGCCCTTGGCGGTGTTGAGCCGATCGATCACGTCCTTCTCGCCCTGCCACCGCGCCGACAGCGCGTCCATCTGCTCGCGCAGTTCGGCGAGGTCGCGGTCGAGGTCCGCCAGGCGCGTCCGGGCCGATTCCGACTCGTCCTTGGCAAGGCTGACTCGCTCGATCTCCAACTGGCGGATGCGACGGTCGACCTCGTCGATCTCGGGTGGCATCGAGTCGATGGCGATGCGCAACCTGGCCGAAGCCTCGTCCAGCAGGTCGATGGCCTTGTCGGGCAGGAACCGATCGGTGAGGTAGCGGTCCGACAGCGTCGCGGCGGCCACGAGCGCATCGTCGGTCACCTGGACGCCGTGGTGGACTTCGTAGCGCTCCTTGAGACCACGCATGATCCCGATCGTGTCCACGACGGACGGTTCGTCGACGCGGACCGGCTGGAAGCGGCGTTCCAGCGCGGCGTCCTTCTCGATGTCGCGGTACTCGTCCAGGGTGGTGGCACCGATCATGCGCAACTGGCCCCGGGCCAACATGGGCTTGAGGATGTTGCCGGCGTCCATCGAACCCTCGGCCTTGCCGGCGCCCACGATCGTGTGCAGTTCATCGATGAAGGTGATGATCTGGCCGTCGCTGGCCTCGATCTCCTTCATGACCGCCTTGAGGCGCTCCTCGAACTCGCCCCGGAACTTCGCGCCGGCAACCATGGCGGTGAGGTCGAGTTGCACCAGCATCTTGTCGGCGAGCAACGTGGGGATGTCACCCTCGACGATGCGACGGGCGAGGCCTTCGACGATGGCGGTCTTGCCCACGCCGGGATCACCGATCAGGACCGGGTTGTTCTTCGTGCGACGAACCAGCACCTGGATGATGCGGCGGATCTCGTCGTCGCGACCGATGACAGGATCGAGTTTGCCCTCGCGCGCCATGGCAGTGAGGTCTCGTCCGTACTTCTCGAGCGCCTGGAAGGTGGACTCGGGATCCTGGGAGGTGACACGCTGGGCTCCGCGGACCTCGCGCATGGCGGCCAGCACCGCGTCCTCGGTGACCCCGAGGTCGGCGAGCAACGTGGCCAGCCGTCCCCCGCCAGTCGTCATCGCCAGCAGCAGGTGCTCGGTCGACACGTAGTCGTCGCCCAACTGCTCGGCCCGGGACTCGGCGTCGTCGAGCAGCCGAATCGTGGTGGCGGCCATGCGCACGTCACCCGAGGAGCCATGGGCGGCCGGGATCGTGTCCAGCAGGCCGGCCACGGCGTTGCGCAGCGCGGTGGGTGTCACGCCGATGCGCGACACCACCGGGATGACGATGCCGTCGGTCTGTTCGAGCAAGGCGGTCAGGAGGTGCGCAGGCGCGATCTCGGGGTGG
>DATFMD010000035.1:0-4169 GCA_035267125.1 Nitriliruptoraceae bacterium
TCCAGCCGGACCATCGCGGTGGCGCCAACGACCTCTTCGCCGTGGGCGAGGGCGACGCGCGGCGCCGCCCCGTCCTGATCGCCGCGGTGTCGATCGTCCTGGCCGTGGTGTTGGCGGTGTTCGCCGGCCTCGCTGGTGCCACGGCCACCGCTGATGCAGACCTGGAGATTGCCGGGTCGACCACGCTGCAGTCTGGTGAGAGCCTGTGGGAGGTGGCCGACGAGATCACGCCGGCCGGCCAGGACATCCGGCCGAACCTCCAGGCGATCATGGCCGTGAACGAGTTCGAGTCCGCTGCACTGCCGGCCGGCACGCTGGTCCTGCTGCCCGTCGTCGACTGACCGAGCTGGTGCAACCGGCTGGTTCGCCGCACTGACCACCCGCACCCACCCGGTGGGTTGCCCGTGGCCGCCCTTACGCCCGTGGCCGCCCGGTCGTCAGAGTTTCGGCGGGGCGTCCTTGCGCAGTTCGGACAACTCGAACTCGAAGTCCTCCGGGCCCTGGAAGTTCTTGTACACCGACGCGAAGCGGACGTAGGCCACGGGGTCGAGGTCGCGCAACTGTGCCAACACGGCCAGGCCCACCTGCTCGCTGGTCACCGTTGGCGTGTCCTCGCGACGCAGTGCTGCCTCCACCTCGAAGGCGGCCTCGCGCAGGTCCTCCATCGGGACCCGGTTCTTGGCTGCCCGGGCCATGCCCTCCAGCACCTTGTCACGCGAGAAGGTGGACTGGCCGCCGTTGCGCTTGGTCACCTGCAACGGTTGCTGCTCGACGCGTTCGAAGGTGGTGAAGCGGCGTTTGCAGGCGGCACATTCGCGTCGCCGCCGCACTGACGTGCCGTCCGCCGACGGGCGTGAATCGACCACGCGGTCGTCGTCGGCAGCACAGTTGGGGCAGCGCACGTCCGGTCACTTCCGATGGGGGAGCAGCGTGACCCTAGCGAACCCACCATTGCCTCGACCTAGGCTCGGACTCGACTGACCACCCACCGGCCGGGCGGCGTTCGCCGCCACTCGGTCGACCACCGGTCCACGACGCGCATGCGTGGAACGGCCGACACGCGAAGGGCACACCAGCCATGGATGGACTCTCGGTAGACGAGGCCGACGTCGACGGTGACGTGGCCGTTGCCACGCTGCATGCGACGCCGACGTTGCAGGGGCCCGATGGGATCCTGCAGGGCGGCTTCGCTGCCGGTGCGCTCGAACTGGCTGCGCGTGCCGCTGCCGAGGCCATGGCCGGCGTCGAGCCCGGCTCGAGCGCCATTCCGGCAGCCACGATGCTCGAGGCGCGCCTGCACAAGCCCACCCCGACGGGTGTGGACGTGACCGCCCTGGTGGTCGCCGGAGAGGACTCGACGTGGGAGGTGCGCACGGTCCTGTCCGAGATCGACGACCATGCCGACTTCGGTGAGGAGGAGGTCGGTGCGGACGTGTTGGTGTCCGGCGTGGTCGAACTGGCCGGTCACGGGCCACAACCGATCCTGGACGACCTCGTCGAACTGGCCCTGGTCGACGACCCGCCGCGACCGGCCGCCCTGGAGTTGGCCAGCGGGTGCTTCGTGTGTGGCGTGCACCATCCCGACGGTCTGCACCTGTACCCCGCCTGGGTGGACGGGTCCAGCGTGGTGCAGGAATGGGTGCCCGACGATCGGGTCGCCAGCGACGAGGGTGGCTTCGTCGACCCGGCTGCGGTGGCCGCCGTGCTCGACTGCCCGACGGTGTGGGCGGCTCGTGACCACATGGCAGCCCATGACTTCGGCGGCGCGCTGCTGGGTGGGTTCACGGTGGCATGGTTCTCGCGCGTGCCCCTTGGTGAGACCCTGCGCATCGCCGCGATGCTCGAATCCGGTGAGGGCCGCAAGATGCGTGCCATCGCCGCGCTGGTGGGCCCGGATGGCTACGTCCACGCGGCTGCCAGTGCGTTCCAGATCGGCATCGAGACCTGGCCGGGTGCCGATGACGGCGAGCCGATGCCGGCCTTCGGTGTCGGACCCTGGTGATCGCGGCTTGATCCCCCGATGCCGGGATTCGTTGGCCAGACCCTCGCTCCGGACGGCGTGCCGGTCGTCAGGAGGCCTTGGCCGGTGTCACCGTGGCCATGGACGTGTCGGCGTCTGACGGGTCGTCGGCGCGGTCCGTGCCGTCGTGCTCATCGGCACTCGTCGCGTCCGTGCCGTCTTCGGCGGCCGGATCCTCGTGGGCGACTCTTGCCTGCCGCTCGTCGTCGAGTCGGCTCGCCTGGACGAGCACGGTGCGTCCGTTGCGACCGTCGGTGTCGACCCACTCGTTGATCAGTTGCAGTCGATTGTCGGCCATGCGCTGGACCCGCAGCCGACCCTGGCCGTTGATCAGTTCGCCGTCCATGGCCGGGTCGAAGCTCTGCACGTAGTGGTAGTGCAACACGTCGTCGACCAGGATCCCGGCCAGTTCGCCGTCCGACAGCAGCTGGGACCGGAAGTCCGCCGTGACGCGCGCACCGTCCTGCCAGAACTCGAAGGTCAGCCCGCGCGAGCCCACCCGCGGTCCGTCCAGCACTTCCTCCATGTCGAAGGCCAGGCCGTGCAGGTCGTAGCCCAGGTCGTCCATGCGGTGGCGCCGCATCGTCCAGTCGCGGCGCGTCAAGGCGTAGCCCCACGTGGCTGCCGGCGCCCCCATCGCATCGGTGGCGGCATCGCGGTGACGCGCCTCCATGCGGAACCCGGCCGCGTTGAAGGCGCGTTGCATTGCCAGGTTGCGTTCGTGGGTCAACCCGACCAGGCGCTGCAGGTTGTCGTTGTCGGCGAAGTGGTGGTCGGCCAGTTGACGCAGGACCTCGCGGCCCACGCCCTGACCCCGCTGCGAGGGCCGCACCCGGATCTGGATGCGACCGTCACCACTGGCCATGCCGGTCACGATGACGAACCCGACGGGCGTGCCGTTGACCATGATCGCCCAGCCCCACCGGTCGGCGCTGGCCCAGTCCCCGGCGACCAGTTCCTCGGCGACGGCGGGCATCTCGAACCCGATGGGACTGGCCCACGCGGTGGTCGTCTCGGCGTCGGTCCGGACGATCCATTCGGCATCGTCGATGGTGAGGACACGGAGGCGAACTTCGCGTTGCTGGCTCATCAGGGCCCTTTCACGGGCGAGGTCGGAGACGGGGGGAGGCGTTGACTCCATCGTAGGTTTCCACACCCTTCGATGCGACGCCTGTTCGGGCCATGTGTGCCCGTTCAGCCCGTCCTTCAAACAGGGGCGGCCGAGTCGGCCGCGTCGTCATCGGTGACCCCGAGGTACTCCGGTCCGCCGATCGGGTCGTGCGGGGCATCGGCGCCGTCGTCGAGCAGTCCTGCTTCACGGCGCAGGCGGACCTCGTTGGACACGGCGGACACGACCGCGACGACCGGCACCGACAGGAACGCGCCGATGATGCCGCCCAGGGCGCCGCCGGCAGCCAGCGCACACAGGACGATGATCGGGTGCAGGGCCACCGCACGTCGCATGATGGTGGGATGCAGGAAGTTGCCCTCGATCTGCTGGACCAGGAGGATCAGCCCCAGGGTGAGCAGTGCCGTGGTGATCCCGCCGGAGGCCAGTGCCACCAGTACGGCCACCAGGCCCGCCAGGAAGGCACCGACCACGGGCAGGAAGCCACCGAAGAAGACCAGCACCATGAGCGGCAGGACCAGCGGCACCCGCAGGAAGTACAGGCCGATCCCGATCCCGATCGCGTCGATCAGTGCGATCGTCGCGGTCCCGCGCACGTAGCCAGCCAACGCGCTCCAGGCGCGCTGGCCCAGCGCCGAGGCGGTGGGCAGGTGGCGGTCGGGGATGCGGGCGCCGGCCCACGCCACCAGTTGCGGTGCGTCCTTGACGACGAAGAACAGCAGGACGACCGTGAGCGCCAGCCCGGCCAGGATCTGTCCGACCGTGGTGACGCCCGACAACACGCCGGACACGACCCCACTGCTGGCGCCCCCGCCACCCGACACCGCGCCCTCGGCCGTGGCCACGATGTTGTCGAGCAGTTCGGGGTCGAGGCCGAACGGTCCGTCGTCGAGCCAGGCCAGGAAGTCCTCCCAGCCCTGGACGACCGTGGGGCCGAGTTCCTGCAGCTGGGACACGAAGGACGGCGCGATCGCGGCGAACAGCCCGATGAAGGCCAGCAGTCCGCCGATGACGACGACC
>DATFMD010000036.1:0-2289 GCA_035267125.1 Nitriliruptoraceae bacterium
CGTGTTCGCCCAGTTGCTCGACCGCGGCGTGCTGGTCAGGGACTTCTCCACGAAGCCACGCCTGCAGGGCTGCCTGCGGGTCACGATCGGCACGACGCCCGAGAACGACGAGTTCCTGGCCGCACTGGCGGACGTGACGACCTGAACACGCCACCGTCTGGATCGCGGTCGTCGTGCTGGTGCTGACGTCGGTGTCCGAGCGGGTCATCGACAACGCCCCGGACTCGACGCCGCTGGTCCCGGGGGTCGGGTTGCTCCTGTGGACGGGCATCCTCGTGGGATCGCCGCCCGGGCATGCGGTCCCCGACGCCGAACGACGATCGTGCGTGATGCCGGGCGGCGATCGTGCGCGATATCGTCGGGGCCGACGATCACCAGGAGCTGCGCATGGCCCGCATCGGCACGGTCACCCGTGACACCAAGGAGACCACCATCGAGGTGGAGGTCGACCTGGACGGACACGGGACCACCGACATCGCCACCGGTGTCCCGTTCTTCGACCACATGCTCGACCAACTCGGTCGCCACGGCCGGCTCGACCTGGTCGTGCGCGCCGATGGCGACACGGAGATCGATGCCCACCACACCGTGGAGGACACCGGCATCGCGCTGGGCCAGGCCCTGGCCCGGGCGTGGGGTGACCGGGTCGGTGTGGAGCGGTTCGGCGATGCCGTCGTCCCGATCGACGAGGCCCTGACCCGGGTGGCGATCGACCTGTCCGGCCGGCCCTACCTGGTCTGGGACGTCGAGATGCCGCTCAAGGTCATCGGCACGTTCGAGACGTCGCTGGTCAAGCACTTCTTCGAGGCCCTGGTCGCCAACGCCCGCATCACCCTCCATGTGCAGGGGTTGGCGGGCGACAACAGCCACCACATCTTCGAGTCCGTGTTCAAGTCGGTGGCCGTGGCACTGCGCCGGGCGGTCGCCGTCACCGGCGATGGCGTGCCGTCCACCAAGGGCGTGCTGCAGTGACCACTGCCCCGCCCGGTCCCCGCATCGCGGTGCTGGACTACGGCGCCGGCAACGTTCGCTCGGCGGCTCGGGGCTTCGCGGCCGCCGGCGGCAACACCTTCATCACCGACCATGCCGGTCGCGCCGACATGGCCGAGGTGCTGGTCATCCCGGGGGTCGGCCACATCGCATCGTGCCTGGCCAACCTGCGAGCCAGTGGCCTGCAGGCGTTGTTGGGCGAGTGGATCGCGGCACAGCGCCCGATCTTCGGCATCTGTGTCGGCATGCAGTTGCTGTACGAACACTCCGAGGAGGGCGACACACCCGGACTGGGGCTGTTGCCCGGACGGGTGCGGCGGTTTCCCGACACGGCCACGGTTCCGCACATGGGCTGGGACGTGGTGACCCCGGCGGCCGGGTCGCGCGACGATCCCTTGTTGGCCGGCGTCGCGGGTCGCCGTGCGTACTTCGTGCACAGCTACTTCGCGGTGCCCGACGACCCCACCCACGTCGTGGCGACGTGCGACCACGGCGATGCGGCGGGGTTCCCCTGCGTGGTCCGGGAGGGCAGCGTGGTCGGGACCCAGTTCCATCCCGAGAAGTCCGGTGAGGTGGGACGGCGCATGCTCGTGAACTGGCTGAAGACGGTGCGCGTCAGCGACTGACGGGTTCGACGTCGGTCGAGGCGACCAACTCCGACTCGAGCGCGGCGATGGCGTCGAACACGGCGATGTCGGCACCAAAGTCCTGGTCGACCGAATCCAGCGCCAGTTGGCCCGCGGGAGTGGTGACCTGCACGGCGAGGTCGATCCCGTCGGCGCAGGCGTTGCAGACCCCGGGACCCACGTCGGCCAGCGAGCCATCGGCCTGGGCGGCCTCCGCAGCTGCCACGACGTCGGTCACCAGCGCTGGCGGGACCTGCCCCGATGCCACCTCCTCCTGTTCACCGACGCGCGTGGCGGTCCAGGCACCGTCGGTGGCGACGGCCCATTCCAGGCAGTTGGGCCCCATCATCATGCAGCCGCCCTCGTGCGTGATCACGACCACGCCCGTGCCCGGGGTGCTCGATGGGTCGTCGGACGTGGAGGCGGGTGCGGGCGTCGCCGGCCCCTCGGGCGTCGCCGGCCCGTCGGTCGCCGCGTTGGTCCCGGAGGCAGTCCCCGTGTCGGTCGTGAAGCCACAGGCTGCCAGGGTGACCGCAACGGTCACGGCCATGGCTGCTGCGAACCCCAGGCGTCGTGCGGACCCACCGTGCGGGCCGGGTACGTGATGCATCGTGGTGCCTTTCGTCGTCTGGTCGTCCGAGGTCGCCCTGCGGGCGGTGCCACTGGGACGCAT
>DATFMD010000037.1:0-8603 GCA_035267125.1 Nitriliruptoraceae bacterium
GACGGTGGCGTCATCGACGACCTGATCGCGACCCGGGTCGCCGACGACCTGGTCCGTGTGGTCGCCAACGCGTCCCGCGCCGACATCGACATTGCCCATCTGCGTGCCAACCTCGGCGCCGGCGTCGAGGTGGTCGTCCGCCACGACCTCGGCCTGCTGGCGATCCAGGGCCCCACGTCGGCACAGGCACTGGCCGCCGTCGACGAGGACCCCGACGACCTGGTGTTCCTGGACGGGCGGCCGGCGGTGTTCGGTGACGACACGTGGATCTCGCGCTCGGGCTACACCGGCGAGGACGGCTTCGAGGTCGTGGCACCCCACGACGTCCTGCAGGACATCGCCCAGCGACTCCTGGCGCGGGACGACGTTGCCTGGGCCGGCCTGGCGGCGCGGGACTCGTTGCGGTTGGAAGCCGGCCTGTGCCTGTACGGCAACGACCTGGACGAGACCACCACGCCGATCGAGGCCGGCCTGGTCTGGACGATCCCCAAGGCACGTCGCGGCGGCGGCAGCCATCCCGGAGCCGACGTCATCGCCGACCAGGTCGAGCACGGCCCGAGCCGGCGACTGAGAGGCCTGGCCGTCACCGGCCGCCGGCCGGTGCGCGACGGTGCAACGCTGTCGCTGGATGGTCGCGAGGTCGGAACCGTGACCTCGGGGGGCTGGGGCGCCTCCGTGGACGCACCCGTCGCCATGGGCTACGTGGCCGCCGACGTCGCGCCGGGAACCGAGTTGGTTGCCGATGTGCGCGGGTCGGACGTGGCGGTCACCGTGGTCACACTGCCACACGTCCCCCACCGGTACGTGCGCTGATACGGCCGCTGACCCTTCCCGCTGGGCTCCGCACGCCGCGCCACCGCTCACCCGCGCCACCCCTCACCCTCCTCACCCTGACCACCCTCCTCACCCTCCCCACGTCCGCACTGGCCACCTCTGCATGGGCCGCCGCACACCAAGGAACCCCAAATGTCGACCGAAACGGCCACCTCGGCCAACGCACGCCTCGTGGATGACACCGGCCTGCCCCGAGACGGGTTCGTGACTCGTCACATCGGCCTGTCACCGGCCGATGTCCAGACCATGCTCGCCGACATGGGCCACGAGACGTTGGCCGATCTCGTGACCGCCGCGATCCCGGCGACCCTGGAACCGGGCCAGCGAGCCATCCTGCCACCGGCGCTGACCGAGCACGAGGCCTTGACGACGCTGCGGGCCCGGGCAGCTGCCTGCAACCCCGGCACGCCGCTGTTGGGCATGGGCTACGCCGCCACGGTCACCCCGCAGGTGGTGATGCGCAACCTGCTGGAGAATCCGGCCTGGTACACCGCCTACACGCCCTACCAGTCCGAGATCTCGCAGGGACGCCTCGAGGCCCTGCTGCACTTCCAGACCATGGTCTGCGACCTCACCGGGCTCGACATCGCCAACGCCTCGTTGCTGGACGAGGCCACCGCCGCCGCCGAGGCCATGGCGTTGTGCCATCGGGCCACGCGCGGCACCAGCGACGTCTTCGCCGTCGACGCCGACGTCCACCCACAGACGCTGGCCGTGGTCACCACCCGCGCAGCGGCGCTGGGTTTCGAGGTTCGTGTCGTGGACCTGGACGACGTGTCGGCGGCCGACGCCGTCGCCGGCACCTTCGCCCTGTTGGTGCAGTACCCGGGCTCGTCGGGGCAGGTCCGTGACCTCGCCGCCCTGGCCCACGCCGCCGCCGAGGCGGGCGCCATGACCGTGGCTGCCTGTGATCCACTCGCCCTGGCGCTGCTGCCCTCCCCCGGCCACCTCGGCGTCGACGTGGCAGTCGGCACGACCCAGCGATTCGGTGTCCCGCTGTGGTACGGCGGCCCCCACGCCGGGTTCATCGCCACCACCGACCGCCACCGTCGGTCGCTGCCCGGTCGCCTGGTCGGCGTGTCCATCGACGCCAATGGCCAGGCCGGCCTGCGGTTGGCGCTCCAGGCACGGGAACAGCACATCCGACGCGAGCGCGCCACCTCCAACATCTGCACCGCCCAGTCGCTGCCCGCGATCGTGTCGGTCGCCTGGGCGATCCACCACGGTCCCGACGGCATCCGCGCGATCGCCGACCGTGTCCACGACCTGGCAGTGGCCCTGGCGGCGACACTGGACACGCTGGACGGCGTCGAGGTCGTCACCGAGGTGTTCTTCGACACGTTCACGGTGGCCGTGCCGGACTCGGACGCCGTGCTGGCGATCGCACGCGAACACGAGATCGAACTGCGTCCCGTGGACGCGACCCACGTCGGCATCTCGCTCGACGAGACCACCGACGAGGTGGTGGTGCGCCGGGTCGTCTCGGCGCTGGCATCCGCCACCGGCGGCCGCACGGTGCCCGAACTCGTGACGACGGCAACGGCCGCCCTCCCCCGACGCGACGACGCCTGGCTTGACCAGGCCGTCTTCCGGGACCATCACTCCGAGACGGAACTGATGCGGCTGCTGCGCACATGGTCTGATCGCGACCTGGCCCTGGACCGCACCATGATCCCACTGGGTTCCTGCACCATGAAGTTGAACGCGGCGGCCGAACTGGCCCCGGTGTCGTGGCCCGAGTTCGCCAACCTCCACCCCTTCGTCCCCACCGAGCGCGCGGCGGGCCTGCACCAGGTCATCGAGGACCTCGAACGGTGGCTGGCCGAACTGACGGGCTTCGCGGCCGTGACACTGCAACCCAACGCGGGCTCCCAGGGCGAACTGGCCGGGCTGCTCGCGATCCGCCGCTTCCACGAGGCCAACGGCGACCCCGATCGGACCGTGGTGCTCATTCCTGCGTCCGCCCACGGCACCAATGCCGCGTCCGCCACGATGGCGGGCCTGGACGTCGAGGTGGTCGCGTGCGACGACCGTGGCAACATCGACATGGATGACCTGCGCCAACGATGCGACGCCCACGCCGACGACCTCGCCGGGGTGATGATGACCTACCCCTCGACCCACGGGGTCTTCGAGGCAACCGTGGTCGAGGTCGTGGACCTCGTCCATGCCCACGGCGGACAGGTCTACTTCGACGGCGCGAACCTCAATGCCATGGTCGGATGGGTGCGCCCGGGCGACCTCGGTGCCGACGTGGCCCACCTCAACCTGCACAAGACCTTCGCCATTCCCCACGGTGGCGGCGGTCCCGGGGTCGGGCCGATCGGGGTCGCCGCGCACCTGGTCGAACACCTGCCCAGCCACCCCGTCGTCATGCCCGATCATCGCGCTGGCGACGACACGGTCACCCCGGCGGGCGCAACCATCGCCGCCGCGCCCTGGGGATCTGCCGGCATCCTGGCGATCTCGTGGTCCTACGTGGCCATGATGGGTCGCACTGGCCTGGCAGCGGCGACCGCGTGCGCGGTCCTGTCCGCCAACCACCTGGCACGCCGACTCGACGACGTGTTCCCCGTCCTGTACCGCGGCGAGTCCGGACTGGTCGCGCACGAGTGCATCCTCGACCTGCGGCCGTTGACCGACGCCACCGGCGTGACGGCCGAGGACGTCGCCAAGCGCCTGATCGACTACGGCTTCCACGCCCCCACCATGTCGTTTCCCGTGCCGGGCACGCTGATGGTGGAGCCCACCGAGTCCGAATCGTTGCGAGAACTGGAACGCTTCGTCGAGGCGATGCGATCCATCCGCGACGAGATCGACGAGATCGCCGATGGCACGGTGGCGGTCGAGGACTCGATGCTGCGCCATGCCCCGCACACGGCCACCGTCGTCACCGCCGACACCTGGGAGCGCGCCTATGCCCGCTCGCGGGCTGCGTTTCCCGTCGAGGGGCTGCGATCGGACAAGTACTGGCCGCCGGTGGGTCGCGTCGACAATGCCGTCGGCGACCGCAACCCGATCTGCGCCTGCCCGCCGATGACCGAGTGGCAGGACATGGTCGAGGTGCCAGCCTGACCCTTGGGCGGACCCCGCTGAGCCTCGGCGGTGTCCGCGAGCCCGGTCCGGGACCCCCCGGCCAGGTTGGCGGGTTCGAGTCAGGGGCGCTGGCGCACCGACAGGCAGGTGACACAGCCCTCGAGCTTGATGAACTCGCCGATGTCGACCGTGACGACGTCCAGTCCGCGCGCACGCAGCATCGCGGCCGTCTCGGGCGCATCGGCTGCCATCAGAACCGTCGTGTCGTCCAGGACGACGACGTGGGCCCCCGACTCCTCGGGGACGGCCAGGAACGTCGGGAAGGCACCGGGATCGTCGACCAACGGCTCGAACCCGATGACCGTGCCGTCGGGCAGTGCGGTCACGGCCGACTTGAGGTGGAGCACCTTCGTGACGGGGACGGTCGTCACCGTCGCACCCAACGGCTCGACGTGGGCGGCCAACTGCGCCGCGCCTTCCGCGTTGGTGCGACCGCCGATGCCGACGTGGACCTGCGTGCCGACCTTCATGACGTCGCCACCGTCGAGCGTGCCCGGGGCCTCGATCCGGAGCACGCGCAACCCGGCGTCGTGCAGCGTTCGGGCGACGGCCGTGGTCTCCGGACGGCGTTGCGATGCCCCGGGCCGGGTGATCACGGCAGCGTCGCCGAACAGCACGACCGTGTCCTCGATGAAGACGCTGTCGGGGCAGTCCGGGGCGGACTCCACCTCGGTCACCTGCCACCCCGCCGCCGCCAGCGCATCCACGTAGGCTCGCCACTGCCCGCGCGCCCGGTCCACGTCGACGGGTTGTCGATCGAGGTGCGTGAGCAGTCCTTCGGCAAGCCGGGGACTGGGCGGGCGAACGAATGCGCGGGTGGTCTCCATGCCACCAGCATGCCACGGCGAAGCGGAGGTCGAGATGTCGAGTCGCCGTGCCCGGTCCCGGGCAGGAGAGCCCGATGAGCGCTGAGGATCGCACCGCCGGCCAGGTCACGGCTGCGTCGCGCAGGCTCGTCGGCGCCCTCACCCTCACCAAGGTCGGCGACCGGATCATCGACCCGAAGACCGTGCTGGCATGGTTCCTCGAGACGGTGGCAGCCCCGGCCGCCTTCATCGGTCTGCTGGTCCCGATCCGGGAATCGGGTGCGCTGCTCCCGCAGGCGGCGATTTCGCCCTGGGTCGCCCGCCACGAACGCCGCACACGCGTGTGGGTGCTGGGCGCCATCGGACAGGCCGTGGCCGCCGCCGGGATGGCAGCGGTGGCCGTCGCCCTGACCGGCGCGGCAGCCGGCGTGGCGCTGATCGGCCTGCTGGCCGTGTTCGCCATCGCGCGGTCGCTGTGCAGCCTGAGCATCAAGGACGTGATGGGACGGACCATCCCGGCCGGTACCCGGGGCAAGGTCACCGGTTGGGCGGACTCTGCATCGGGACTGGTGGCACTGACCGTCGGAGTCGGCCTGGGCCGGGTCGAGGCTGCGCCGGCAACCACCTTCGCGTGGCTGTTCGTCGCGGCCGCCGGCCTGTGGCTGCTGGCCATCGCCGTGCTGGTGGGCATCGACGAACCCCGCGGCCGCGAGGACGACGCGAACGCCGAGGGGATCCGCGACGCGCTGGCACTGCTGCGCGACGACGTCGACTTCCGCCACTTCGTCCTGGCCCGGATGCTGCTGCTCGCCTCGGCGCTGACCCCGCCGTTCGTCGTGGTGTTGGCCATCGAGTCCACGGGGGACGACATCAGCGGACTGGGCCCGTTCGTGATCGCCTCGGGACTGGCATCGCTGCTGGGAGGGCGGGTCTGGGGCGGCATGGCGGATCGGTCCAGTCGCCTCGTCATGGCCACCGCGGCCGGCACCGCCGCCATCGTGGTCGGGTTCGTCGTGGTCGCAGCCTGGCAGGACGTCGATCGGCTGTGGGTGTGGGCCATGCTCTACTTCGTGCTGGCGCTGATCCACACCGGTGCCCGGGTCGGACGCTCCACCTACGTCGTGGAACTCGGGGACCGTGGGGCCCGCACGTCCTACGTCGCCGTGTCGAACACCGTGATGGGCGTGCTGTTGCTTGCAGTGGGCGCAGTGACGTCGGCGTTGGCCGCCGTCTCCACGACTGCGGCCCTGGTCGTGCTTGCCCTGATCGGCACCATCGGTGTGCCGGTGTCCCTGCGTCTGCCCGAGACCGGCGTCGGCGCCGACGACTGAGTCGTGGCCGGGCCCCGCATCCATGCCGCAAGGGCCGCCATGCCGCCAACGTGCGAACACCGCCCGCCATGTCACCCCACGGTCGCCCGTACGCGTCAGTGTGGTAGGACCGGACTGGACGACGACTGGGGAGGCAGGACATGGAGGGGCCGCGCGGATCGGGCTCGGAGGGCAGGCCGCCCCGCGACGGGGCAGCGCCCAACGACCACGCTGCGGCCGATGCCGACTCCATGCCCGACCGCGAGATCGCTCCCTGCCGGCTGCCGGACGGTCGCGTGATGTCCGCGGCCGAGTTCGGTGACCGAACGGGGCGGCCGGTGCTGATCCTGGATGGAGCCGGATCACGCCTGCAGGGTCGCCTTGGTCGCCAGATCGGACAGGACCACCAGATCCGCCTGGTCACACCCGATCGCCCGGGCTTCTTCCGTTCGACCACCGATCCCGACGCCACGTTCACCAGCGTCGCCGATGACCTGTGCGTGCTCCTCGACCACATGGACCTGGCCGATGTCGGCGTGCTGGGGCTGTCCGGCGGCACGGCATTCGCCTGCACGCTGGCGGCCCGACACCCCGACCGGGTGTCCCGGTTCGGGTTGCTTGGCCCGATCGCACCCATCGACGACGTCGGTGGCACCGAGGGCATGGACGCCGCGACCCGGTTGGCCTTCGTCCTCGGGCGGTACGCGCCGTGGCTGTTGCAGGGCCTCATGACCGCCGTGCGGTGGCAGACTCGACGCAATCCGGTCACTGCGGCGGAGCAGTTCACGCGGTTGCGCCCACCTCCGGACCAGGACGTCATCCTGCGCGACGACGTCTGGCCGATCCTGCTCGCCAGCTTTCCGGACGTGTCCGCAGCACCGGCGGCGGACGCCCACGAGTTCACCTTGATGGCGGCACCGTGGCCCATCGACCCGGCGACGATCGCGGCGCCGACGAAGGTGTGGGCCGGCGGCGCCGACACCGTCCACCCGCCCCACCACGCCGAATGGTTGGCCGACCGCATCCCCACCGCGACGCTGGACGTTGCACCCCACGTCGGCATCTTCGGCTGGCTCGACGACTACCCCCGGATCCTTGGCTGGGCGGCAGGCGATGCTCAACCGGAGGGGACCGACTGACAGGTCCAGACCGCGTGCCGACCGCGGCATCGCCGGTTGGACCGTCGCCGTCCGGCATGGCCCGGTCAGGGCGGGATGCCGCCGGGTCGTCGTCAGCCCCCTGCGCCCAGGACCATGCCGATCATCACGTCGACCAGGAACAGCCCGGCAACGACTCCCGCCACTGCGAGCAGCGCCATGACCCACCGCGGCATGCGCTTCCCGGTTCGGGCTGCCATCCATGCCACGCCCACCAACGGCATGGTCATGAACGTGATGCCGTGCAGCAGCCCCATGGTGAACAGCAACGCGCTGATGCGATCGAACGCCTGATCCAGCTGGTGCGCTGCTGACGCAAACACCGGGACGCTGGGCTCCCATGCCACGGTCATCACGACCATTCCGAGGAACACGAGGTTCCAGGCCACGTCGAGCAGCGAGACCAGATTCTCTGCCGCCGACTCCGAGCCTCGGAACACGGCGCGCAGGAAGTCGCGGCCGGCGTCGTCCAACAAGGGTCGGATCCCCACCACGATCGCGATCATGACCAGGCTCTCGACGAGCTCGAACAGGCGCCACTCGAACACCGCGCCACCCAGCACGCCACCGCGAAGGGCCGCTGCCGCCAGGGCGATCGCGACCGCGACGACGGCCAGCACCAGTCGCCGCCGACGGGCTCGCCGCTCGCCGTCCTCGACCAGTGATGCCTCCACGCGCTCCCACAGGTCCGGCGCCGGTTGGAACTCGTCGGCTGCCGACAGGACCTGTTGCAGGCGCGTCTCGACCGCCACCTGGCCGTTCGAACCGGCCGCGTCCGGAGCGCGGTCGGCGGGACCGGCACGTTGTGGGGCGCGGTCGCCGGGTCGATCGTCGGGTTGGTCGCCGGGTCGATCGTCGGGTCGGTCGCCGGCGTGGTCACGCCGGGCGCCGTCGTGGTCAGTTGCCATCGCGACCTCCCAGGCGAAGCTGCAGCGTGGCCAGGCCACGCCGGACATGGGTCTTGACCGTGTTGGGCGAGATCCCGAGCGTCTCGCCGATCTCGCGCTCGGTGAGCTCGAGGTGGAAGCGCAGCACCAGGCAGTCGCGTTGCCGTTTCGGGAGGTCGTGCAGCGCACGCATCACCCGCTGGCCCTCGTGGTCGGAGACCAGTCTGTCCACGACCGTTGCATCCAACGGCACCGGCAGTGGATCCCTGGGGCGCCGAGCATGGTGGCGGCGCGACATCAGGCCACGACGGTTGTGGTCACGGGCCAGGTTGCACACGATCGAGCGCAGGTAGGCAGCCGCCGCGCCGGTGTCCTCGATGCGATGCCGCGAGCGGTGGTAGCGGATGAACGCCTCCTGGACCAGGTCCTCCGCGGCATTGCGATCATCGGTGAAGATGCGTGCCAGCCGCACCAACGCCGTGCCTTCGGCACGGAACAACTCCTCGGACGTGG
>DATFMD010000038.1:0-16752 GCA_035267125.1 Nitriliruptoraceae bacterium
ATGCGTCCAGCCCGTCGGTGACCATCGCCTGGCCCTGGCGCCACCCCTACACCTGAGCACCGCTGGCCGAACTCGACCGCCCGCTCGGCAGGCTGCCGTGCGGGCGGACGGCCGTCGCAACAGGCGCGATGCCGTGGCTCATCGCGGCTGGGAGGACGGACCACGGGCCTGGTCCAACTCCACGTCGGCAAGCTCGTCGACCACGGTCTGCTCGGACAGCTCGGTCCCGGCGTGGTAGGCCGCGCGTCCCACCAGGTGGGAACCCACAGGTGCCGTCAGGAGCTGGAAGACCACCACCAGGACCAGCTTGGCCCGACTCCCCGGATCGGGCACGACCAACGCGGCACCCAGCAGCACCAGCGCGAGCCCGAGTGTGGCCGGCTTGGTCGCCGCATGCATCCGGGCGAACACGTCCGGGAAGCGCTGGAGCCCGATGGCGGCGACGACCGCGAGCAGGCATCCCACCGCCATCATGACCCCGGCCAGCACGTCGATGATCATCGTGCACCTCGCCGCTCGACGAACCTCGCCACGAGCGTGGTGCCGGTGAAGCCGAGCAGCGCAGCCACGACCATGACGTCGAGGAACACCCCGGAACCGCTGCGCACGGCCCCCACGGCGATTCCGCACACCACGACGACGAGCATCGTGTCCAGCGCCACGATGCGGTCGGGCAATGACCTGGCGCGCAGGATCCGCAGCAGGCACAGTGCGGCAGACAGGACCAGCAGGCCCAACAGGACGGAGGTCAACAAGATCATGGCGAGTGCTCCTCGCGGTGGCGGGTGGTGGTCGCGGCGGTCGTCTCGGGGACGACGCCGAAGGTCGCACAGACCATGCGTTCGATGTGCTCGACCTCGGCGCGCATGTCCTCGACGTCGCGCAGGTGCAGCACGTGCACCCAGAGCGTCGGGGGTTCGGCGCGCACCTCGAGCGTGAGGGTCCCCGGGGTCAGGGAGATCGTGTTGGCGATGAGCGTGACCAGGCCGGGGACGTCGGTGCTGAGCGGCACCGCCACGATCGCCTCGTTGATGTCGTCGTCCGGCGTCACCACCTCCCAGGCCACCACGGCACTGGCGCGCACCAGCGCGACGACGAACCACCCTGCAAACCGCAGGACGGCGAGCGGCCGCACCTGCAGGTGGTCGTGGGGCGGCGCCAGGGGGACCAGCCACACGGTGGCCCCGGCCAGGACGGCTCCCCACAGCACGTTGGCCACCGTCACCTCGCCCCACAGGGCACACCAGACGACCACGCCCCAGGCGATCGCCACCGCGACCCGGCGGCGACGCCGGGGTGCGGGGGCGCCATCGCGAACCGTCATCCGCCGACCGCCTCGATGTAGCTGTCCCGGCCCAACAGCACGTCGGCGGCCCGCTCGCTGAAGGCGTACAGCGGGCCAGCCACCACGACGAAGGCCAGCGAGGCAACGACCAGCACCGTCGTTGCCGCAGTCATCGACCGCGAGCCGACCGGACCGTCGAGGCGGACCTCGGCGTCGTCGGGATCCCCCCAGAAGACCCCGTTCCAGATCTTGGTCATCGAGAACAGCGTCAACAGGCCGACGCCCAGCGCCACGGCGGTCACCGCCCACTGCCCGGCGGCGATCCCGGACTGGGCCAGCGACAGCTTGGCGACGAAGCCGGAAAAGGGCGGGATGCCGGCCAGGCTCAACGCCGGCAGGAGGAACAGAACGGACAGCAGCGGGGCCGTGTGGACGCCACCTCCGAGGCGATCGAGCGCCGCGGTCCCGGCGCCCTCCTCGACCAGGCCGCCGACCAGGAACAGGGTCGTCTTGACCACGATGTGGTGGACGACGTAGAGGACCGCGCCCGCCACACCGGCCAGGGTGAACAGCCCCAGCCCGAAGATCATGTAGCCGATCTGACTGACGATGTGGAACGACAGGATCCGCTTGACGTCGTTCTGCGCGATCGCCCCGAGCACGCCGACGGTCATGGTCAGCGCCGCCAGCGTCAACAGGACGACCGAGGCCCGACCACCGGTGGGGAACAGCAGGGTCTGGGTGCGGATGATGGCGTACACGCCGACCTTGGTGAGCAGGCCGGCGAACAGCGCCGTCACCGGCGACGGCGCGGCCGGGTAGGAGTCGGGCAGCCACTGGAACAGCGGGAAGATGGCGGCCTTGACACCGAACATGACCAGCAGCAACAGCCCCAGCGGCGTGCGGATCCCGTCCGGGACCTCCTCCATGGCCAGGGCCACCGCAGCGAGGTTGACCTGGCCGGTGGCGGCATACACCAGTCCCACAGAGGTGATGAACAGCGTGGACGCCAGCAGCCCGATGACGACGTAGGTCATCCCGTGGCGGACCTGGGCGCGGCTGCCGCCCAGGGTGATGAGCACGTAGGACGCCACCAGCATGACCTCGAACGCCACGAACAGGTTGAACAGGTCCGCGGACAGGAACGACGCCGCGACGCCACCGGCCAGCACGAGGTACAGGGGATGGAACGAGGGCGCCTGGTCCTTGGTGCGTGAGCTGCCGATGGCGTACACCATCACGGTCCACAGCAACAGGCACGACACCGCGAGCATGATGGCCCCGAGCGGATCGGCGGCCAGGACGATGCCGATCGTCGCGTCGACGTCGCCGATGCGCACGCTGAGCACGGACCCGTCCCACGCGCCGGCGAGCACCAGCAACGACAGCACCTGCATGGCCCCGAGCGTCACCAGGCTCAGCGTGCGTTGCAGGCCCAGGCGGCCCGCGACGAGCATGGACAGTGCGGCGGCGCCCAGTGGCAGCGCCACGAGCAGGGGCAGGACGACATCGGGAGGCAGCCAGCCCGTCACGGGGCCTCCCGTCCGACCCCGAGGTCTCCCGGGTCACCTTCGACGTTGCCGAGCTCGTCGCCTCGGTGCTCGCGCTCGTGCGGGGAGGCGCGGTCGGCGCCGTGCCGGCGCACCGCCGCTGCCAGTCGACGATCCTCGACGTCGTCCTCCACCGTGTCGTCGTGGCGCAGCAGCCAACTGCGATGGGCCATGGCCAACAGGAATCCGCTGACCCCGAACGTGATCACGATGGCCGTCAGGGCCAGCGCCTGGGGGAGTGGGTCCGACGTCGTGGCGGCGTCGCCGCCGGCAACCGGGACCCGACCAGCCCGGCCGCCAGCCGTCAGCAACAGCAGGTTGGCGGCGTGGCCGAGCACGGCCAGTCCGATCACGATCCGGGTCAGGGACCGCTGCATGAGCAACCACGAGCCGACCGCGAACAGCACGCCGACCGTCACCGCGAGCACCACCGTCACGAGGCGCTCTCCGTCTCGTCGGTGCCGGGCGTGGCGCCCACAGGCCCGGCCGGTGTGGGCGGTTCGTCGGGGCCCCCGAGGGCACGCAGCACTGACAGGACGAGCCCGACGACCACGCCAGCGACCCCGACGTCGAACACCAGCGCCGATGTGGCCTTGAGCGTCCCGAGGATCGGGACGTCGAGGTCGCCCTTGGCGCCGTACAGGAACGCCCCGCCGAGCAGCCATCCCGCGGCACCGGTCAGGAACGCCAGGAACAGCCCACCGCCAAGCAGGACACGCTCGGGCACGGGCACGATGCGGTCGACCTCCTCGACACCGCCGGTCACGAAACGAAGCACCAGCGCGGTGGACGCGACCAGTCCGCCCACGAAGCCACCCCCCGGGGCGTTGTGGCCGGCCACGAGCAGGAAGACCGCGAACAGCAGGGCCGTGCGGAACACCAGGTCCAGGACGACGTCGAGGACCAGACTCGGTCGCGGGGTCACGCGTCACCTCTCGGTCCGGACCCGAGTTCACGGAGGAGGTCGAGTTCGGGATCGTCGTCGTCCAGGGGTGTGCGCACCATCAGCGTGATCCCGATCGCGGCGACCACGAGCACGGTGATCTCGGCGAAGGTGTCCAGGGCCCGGAAGTCGGTCAGGATCACGTTCACGACGTTGCGACCGCCCCCGTCGGGCATCGATCGGGCGAGGAACTCGCCGGCCGTCGACCGGGGGAGGCCGGTCGAGGAGGCAGCGAGCGTGAACGCCCCGACCGCGACGCCGATGCCGACCGACAGCCCGGCCCGCATCGCTCGCCCGAAGCGCCACGGCGCGGGCTCGAAGGTGTCGGGCAGCTGGCGCAGCACGAGGACGAACATGCCCAGCGACAGCGTCTCGACCACCAGCTGGGTGAGGGCCAGGTCGGGAGCACCCTGGACCACGAAGAGCACGGCGACGGAGTAGCCGACCGCACCGAGCAACAGCACGGCCGGCAACCGCCGCCGCGCCCGCGCCGTCCCGATCGCGGCCACGACCACCAGTGCTGCGACGGCGGCCTGGAGGCCGGACTCCGCCACGACCAGGTCGCTGGGGACCGCCAGGCCACCGACCAGCGCCACACCGGGCAGGGCCAGCACGGTCGCGAGCACCACCGCGCCGTACAGCGGCAACGAGCCCGGCTGGACGAAGGCGGTCACGCGGTCGGCCAGCGACAGGATCCCGCGAAGCGATGCCCGGTAGACCTCCTGGGCATCCGGGATGCGCGCCGTGCGCCGGGCGAGGCGATCGACCAGCTCCGGTTCACGCCAGACGAGGTACCCACCGAGCCACGCCACGGCCGACAACAGCAACGCGAGCCCGAACCCGTGCCACAACACGAGATACAGGTCGCCTGCCCCCGTCCCGGCCAGCGCCACCGTGGCCGCCGACACCAGCACGTCGGCCGGGACCACCCAGATGCCCAGGACCACCGTCAGCACGGCCAACACGACGGCGGGGGCCTCCAGGGCCGCTGTCGGTCGGGGGACCCGGTCCGGTTCGACGGCGTCGTCGGGCAGACGGGTGGGGTCGCCCGTGCCGAGCACGCCCACGACCAGGCGGAGCGAGTACGCCCCGGTGAACACCGACCCGATGACCACGACCGCGGTCATGGCCACGCCACCTCCGGGCACGGCCAGCGTGGCCTCGAGCGCGGTCTCCTTGGCCACGAATCCCAGCAGCGGGATGACGCCGGCCATGGATGCCGCGGACACGCCCAGCGCGATCGCGGTGGGCCGCATCCGGCGGCCCAGGCCGGACAGGCGGCGCAGGTCGCGCGTTCCCGCCTGGTGGTCGATCACGCCGACGGCCAGGAACAGGGCCGCCTTGAACAGCGCGTGGGCCAGCAGCACCGCCGTGCCCGCGTGCACCAACTCGGGAGCGCCGTGTCCCACCAGGAGCACGATCAGGCCGAGTTGCGACACCGTGCTGAAGGCCAGCAGTGCCTTGAGGTCGGTCGCACGCAGGGCGCGCCAGCCACCGAGCAGCATGGTGACGGCACCCAGGGTCACCACCACCGGGGACCACCACTCGACCGCCGGTGCCATCGCGGGCGCGAAGCGGGCCAGGAGGTAGACCCCCGCCTTGACCATCGTCGCCGAGTGGAGGTACGCCGACACCGGGGTTGGCGCCGCCATGGCACCGGGCAACCAGAAGTGGAACGGCACCTGTGCCGACTTCGTCGCCGCCGCCAGCACGACGAGTGCGAGGCCGACCTGCGCGACTCCGTCGTTGGGTGCCACCGCGAGGATCTCCGTCAGCGACGTCGTCCCGGCCGAGGCGGCCACCAGCAGCAGACCACCGAGCAAGGCGATGCCGCCGGCACCTGTCACCAGCAGGGCCTGGAGGGCGGACGAGCGGGCCCGGGCCGAACGATCCTCGAACCCGATCAGCAGGTAGGACGTGATCGACGTGAGTTCCCAGGCGACGAACAGCACCAGCACGTCGTCGGTGCACGTGAGCAACAGCATCGCGCCCATGAAGGTGACCAGCGACGCCGCGAAGCGGCCGAGGTCGTCCCGGCGCCCGAAGTACGGCACGGCGTAGGCCACCACGGCCACCCCGATCCCACCGATCAGCCACCAGAACAGCCGCCCGAAGCCGTCCAGGGCCACGTCGATCGACAGCCCCAGGCCCGGCACCCACGGCACGTCGGCAGCCAGTGCCGTCGAGGGGATCACGCCCGCCAGGTCGGCGACCAGCAGCGACACGGTGGCCAACGGCGCGACCAGGGCAACCACCAGCACCCGGCGGCCGAGCTGCCGCCCGAGCAACCCGGTGGCGATCGCGACGACCCCATGGAGCCCGAGAACGGCGAGCAGCGCCACTAGTGCAACCACCCGCCCGTGACGAACGCGACCCCGGCGGCCACCCAGAGCACGAACAGGGCCAGCGCGCCCCATGCGGTCCCGACGCCGGTGCTGGCGAGCACGAGCTCGCCAACCTGCCTCGTCATGGCCTCGAGGCCGTCATCGATCCGGCACGACCGACGCCGGGCCCGTGGCGGACGCGCTCGATCGGTGGGGGTCGGTAGTCGTTGGTGGCGACGTCGCTGTGAGCCACGACGCCGTAGATGCGCAGCATGACGTTGAACGGGTCGCTGGTCACGGGCAGCCAGTTGGACGCCGGAACGCCACGTGGTCGGTCCTGCGCAATGTGGATGGAGATGGAGCCGTCGGCGTTGGGTTCGGGGTCGTCGTAGCTTGCCACGACGTACTTGTCGGCGGGGTTGTCGATCAGTTCGATCGTCTCGGGGGTGTAGGCGGTCACGGACCAGAACCGTTCGGCCTCCGGCAGGTCGTCGGCCGGGAAGGTCAGCACGTAGCCGTTCCTTGTCGACGCCTTCAGCTGCTTGGCGTCAACATCCAGGAAGGCGTGGTAGTAGGCCGAGGTCGCGATCGAGTTGCCCCACTGGATGTACTCGGCGATCGAGGACCGGTCGAGGGACTGGTCAGCGTCCCACGTCCCGATGTCGGTGAAGTGAATCCAGTTGCCGCCGTCCCGGTTGTCCAGGTAGTTGTCGATGATGGCCTGGTGGGCGTCCTGCGCGGCACGTGCGAACGCGCGTCGGTTCCGGGGGGCCACCGCGGTTCCGCCGTCGCCGAACACGTCGTCGAAGGCGGCGACCATCCCTGCCTGGCGTGCGGTCAGCGGGGGGACGATCTCGGAGCCGACCGCCTCCTGGAGTTGACGCAGCCAGGCGATCGGGTCGCGCTCGATCAGCCCGTCGGCGACGGACTTGAACGGGATCCCGAAGGTCTCGACCGGCAGGAGGCGCGTGGCACCGTCGTCGGACCCCGGTGCATAGTCCTCCAGCGGCAGCAGTCGGAGGTTGCGTCGGACGGTCTCGGCCTCGGACGTGAGGTCGGTGGTGCCGGTGAACTTGTCGATGCGGAAGATCAGGAGTGAGAACTCGTAGAGCATCTCGATGACGGTCGCCCCGTCCGGAACGGCCGGGGACCCGGAGTAGCCCGGAGGAACCAGCGCGTACACGACCTCCTCGCTGGCGTCGCCGGCCCGGTGACCTCGGATGCCGCTGTCGAAGACGTTGCCGAACGGGCTGAGGGTGAGCACGGAGTACGTCACCTCGGTCGGAGCCGCCGGCGTCGTGAGGACGACCGGTCCGGAGCTGAGGTCCACCGGGGTGCTGGCGTAGAGGGTGTCGTCGTTGATCGCGACCACCGACCTGTAGGCCGGGGTGATCTCGCGGGGCCCGACCAGGGAGTTGCTGGGGTCGAGCCGGGTCTGCTGGTACACGAGCCACAGCGGGAAGAACTCGACGACGTAGTCGTGCACGGCCTCCGTGATGCGGGCACGTTCCTCGACCGGGCCACCCCGGGACTGCGCCGGATCGGCGGCGGACGCGGACGGGGTGAGGAGCGCCACCGCGAGGGCCAGGGCCGTGGCAACGGCCACCACGGTGCTCAGCCGTCCCCGAAGGGTGCGTGTGTCGTTCACGATGCCTCCACGTCGTGTCATCTCCGCTGGTCGGGTCGTGTCAGCCCTGGTCCACGGGTGGGACGAAGCAGCCGCCGTCGGTCCAGCCCTTGTTCTCGAACTGGCCCTCGTTGCAGATCACGGTCTCGACGGGGTAGTACTCCTGCAACTGCTCGTAGGCGGTGGTCCAGGCGCCGTCACGCTCGACGGAGGGGACGGCGGTGGTGAAGCTGTCCTGTGCGACCATGTGGCGCAGGATGAACGCCACCGGCAGCCCGGGCACGACCCGCAGCACGGTTGCGCCGTCGGTCTGGGTGCTGTCGGAGAGGTCGGCCGAGGACACGATCACCGTCCAGTACCCGTCGTCGCCGACCTCGATCTTGGTCAACCCGTCAGGGTTCGTGTCGGCGTCGTACACACCGCTGCCCCAGGACCCGTTCGCGCACGACCAGTTCGCGTCCTGGGCCGGGTACGGCCAGACCTTGACGTCCACGCACAGCGAGTAGTAGCGCATGTCGTAGTCGGCACTGCCATCGTCGGCCCACGGCACGGGGTGGGCGACCTCCGGTACCCGTGGCGCCTTGCCCCGGAACACGTACACGAACCCCGGGTCGGCGACGAATCCCGACGCGAGGTAGCCCGCCACCGGGTTCGACCAGACGCTGCTCTGGGCCACCTGGGTCGGCGCGACGAACATGTGCGGCACCGCGCAGGGCGTCAGGTCGGCCCCGATGTAGCCACAGGCGTTGGACGAGCGCGGGACGTCCAGCCCTGCGCTGGGACCGAAGAAGTCCCCCTGGACGAGGTTGGACGACGGCCCTTGCGGGCCGTAGCCGGAGTCCGTGCGGCTCAGCGGCAACACGTTGAAGTTGGTGCCGGCCGATGCGTACTGGCCGGGACCCCCACCCGAGCAGTTGCGCGCTCGGGGCTCGAACTCCAGGCTGACGGTGTAGGTGTCGTCGTAGTCCTGGCTGTCGACCTGCCACGGGTTGACGCTGCCCGGGTCGGGCTCGATCTGGTAGTCGGTGTTGTAGGACTGGCACACCACGCCGTCGCGGTTGCGGTAGTAGTAGAAGTTCATCGAACTGTCGTAGACGACGTGCGACATGAACAGCTGTTCCTGGAACTTGCCCTGCACGTCGACCCGTTCCAGGACCCAGTTGCGCCGGTCCGGTTC
Source organism: Nitriliruptoraceae bacterium (assembly GCA_035267125.1). Lineage (GTDB taxonomy): Bacteria > Actinomycetota > Nitriliruptoria > Nitriliruptorales > Nitriliruptoraceae > Salsipaludibacter. The sequence continues at coordinate 8,907 of DATFMD010000038.1, forward strand.
CTGGTTGGCGACGAACGGCACGGCCCAGTAGGTCGCGTTCGAGTCCGGCAGGAAGATGTCCATGCCCTCCTGGACGGGCGTGTCGTCCCGGTCGTAGTCGCGCGACTCGTACACGCTGGTGTTGATCCTCGCCCACCAGCTGCAGTGTGGGAAGTCGTGTCGGAACGGTCCGCGGACGATCTCGCGCCCGATCTCGTCGATCATCTCCGTGAAGAACTGCTGGGGTGTCTCGCTGTCCACATCGTTGAACAGGTTGGTGAACAACCGCGCGCTGGTGATCCGCTTCGGACAGTCAGGCAACGTCACCTCCTTGGTACGGCCGCTGCGCACGTGCCGCTTGACCAGCGTGATCTCCGGGGGGTCTGCATCGATGGCCATCCGACCGTCGGCGGGGATGTAGGACCGCAACAGCAGGATCCGGATGTCGTCCGCCAGGTCGTCGGTGCCGGTCGGCACCTCGTCCGACGACAACAGTTCCGTCGTGCTGCCCGGAAGGTCGGCGGCCAGAGCCGTCGTGGGTGCACCCTGGCTGCCCACCATCCCCGCGGTCACCGCGACCACTGCGAGCGCGCTGGTGGCTCGCAAGACCCTCTGCCAGTTGCCCCGTGCCATGGCTGTCCCTTCCGTCGTTCGATGGCTCGCGTCGACCTCGGCGCCGCCTTCGTGTCGTCCTCGCCACGACCATCGAGCCCGCAGTCCCGCGCAGGATCCGTCGCTCGACGGGCCGGGACGATCTGGATCTTACGAACCAGGTGTCCGGGCGTGTTGCACGGACGTCCCAGGTTCTCGTGAGCTCGGATCGGACCGTCCGGGTGGCCCGGGACTCCCACCGTCCCCAACGGTGACGACGTGGTCGGCGAGTCCGGCGATGCCGGACCGGCTCGTGGCGACCACGAGCGTGATGCCGTCCAGCACGGTGGTCCGTGCCCGGACCAGGCGTGCCAGCGCATCGCCGTCGAAGGAGTCCACGATTCTGTCGAGCACGAGTACGTCCGGCGTCCGCACCGCTGCTCGGGCGATCGCGAGGAGCCTGGTCGAGCCGGCGTTCAACCGCCGGCCGCGCAGGTCCACCTCGGTGTCGAGACCGGCCCGGAGATGGTCACGGACGTCGTCGCCGAACATGCTCGACAGCAGGCCCCACAGGTCGTCGTCGCTGGCGGTCGGGCAGCCCAACAGGAGGTTGTCGCGCACGGTCCCCTGGAAGAATCCGGTCTCGGGCGACACGTACCCGACCAACCGACGCAGCTCGGACCGGGACAGCGTGCTCGCGTCCACCCCGCCCAGGAGGACACGGCCGGTTCCCGCGGTTGTGACGCCGGCCACCTTCCGGGCCACCTGGCCGGCACCGGCCCCGGGATCGCCGAGCAACGCGAGCATCGTCCCGCGGGGGATGGTGACGGGCAAGTGGATGCCTCTCGACGAGTTTTCGTGCCTCCTCGCAGGGTTCCGAGGATCGTGACATCCCAGGAGGAGTTGCATGCAAGGGCAACCTCATGCGCCCTGATGGACGCTCGCAGCCAGGGGCGGGCGGGGGCATGTCCAAGCCCACCGGTCGTCCGGGGTCCAGCTTCTCCCCGGCGGTCGTGCTAGAACGGTGGTGGTCGGCGGACCGTCCCTGGACGGGACTGGTCGACGCCGGCAACGGATTCGGGACGGATGGACCATGGCGCGGGTGTTGCTCATCGAGGACGACGACCAGATCGCGACGTCGCTGGCCCGGCTGTTGCGCCGCAAGGGCCACGAGGTGGTGCGGGCCGAGCGGGCCAGCGCCGGGCTCTCGGCCGTGGTCGACGACAGCCCTGACGTGGTGGTGCTCGATCTCGGGCTGCCCGACATCGACGGCATGGACGTGATCCGGATGGTGCGCGGGCTCAGTTCCGTGCCGATCATCGTGGCAACTGCCCGCGACGACGAGGACACCATCGTGGCGGCGCTTGACCGTGGCGCCGACGACTTCGTCGGCAAGCCGTACTCGGGTCGCCAGCTCGACGCGCGGATCCGTGCCCTGCTGCGGCGTGAACGCACGCTCGACGCCCCGGTGCTGCAGGTCGGGGACCTGCGTGTGGACCGCGCCACCCACGAAGTCCAGCTCGGTGACGAGGTGCTCGACCTGCGCCCCAAGGAGTTCGACCTGTTGGCCCTGTTGGCGGCACGGTCACCGGAGGTCGTGCGGCGAGCCACCATCGCCCAGGAGGTCTGGGACGATCCGTTCTCGGCGTCCGACGCCACGATCGACGTGCACCTGTCCGCCCTGCGACGCCGTCTCGGTGAGACCGCGGCGGCCCCGCGGTACCTGCGGGTCATCCGCGGCGTGGGGGTCAAGCTGGTCGCACCCGAGCCCGCGACGTGAGGCGGCTGCTGGTCGCCATCATGGGGGCGACCACCGCGGTCACCGTGCTGGCATTCGTGCTGCCGCTGAGCCTGTTCGTCCGTGGCATCGAGTCCCGTCTGCGGGTGGAGGCGGTGGTGGATGCCGCCACCTCGTTGGCCGCCTTCGTCGACGACGACGTGTCGGTGGCGGACATCGCGTCCGGCGTCGCGCGCTTCGAGACCGAGCACGAGGACCTCGACGTCGTTGTCTACGGGCGTGATGGCGTGGCGGTCGGGACCGAGCTGCGACCGGCTGACCCTGCCGTCGCGGACGCGTTCGCGGGTGAACGGGTGGTGCAGCGTGATGACTCCGGCGTGACTGTCTACGTGCCGAACAACGGCCCGTTCGGGGGCGGACCGTCGTCCTACGTCGTGCGCGTCGACGCCACGGGCGACGTGCTCGACATCGGTGCCCGACGACTGGCGTTGGTGCTGGTCGGCAGTGGGGCGGTCGCGGTCGTGGTCGGTGCCGCGGTGGGCCTGCTCGCGGCCCGGGCCATCTCAACACCCACGCTCGCGCTGACGGGGACAGCCCGGCGCCTGCGGGACGGGGACCTCGCTGCCCGGGTCGAGCCGTCCGGGCCGGTGGAACTGCGAGAACTCGGCGAGACCCTCAACCACCTGGCCGCACGGATCGAGGAGTTGCTCGAGCACGAGCGCGAGGCGGCGGCGGACATCGCCCATCGCCTCCGCACCCCGCTGACCGCGCTCGGGCTGGAGATCGAGGCGCTCGACGACGTCGACCAGGCCGCGGCGCTGCAGGAGCGGGCCGTCCGGTTGCAGGTCGCGCTCGACGACGTCATCGCCGACATGCGCGACGTCGAGACCCCCACGATCAACACCGTCGACGTGGCCGCCGTGGTCGAGCGGCGGACCAACGACTGGCGTGACGTGGCCGCGGCGACGGGCCGGCCGTTCCGAGTGGTGCTGCCGGCTGACCCATGTGAGGTCCCACTCGACGCGGAGTCCTTCGAGGCTGCGCTCGACGCCGTGGTCGGCAACGCGTTCACCCACACACCCCCGGACGCCGCCATCGCGGTGACGGTCGCGCAGACGCACGACGATGCGGTCCGGGTCGTGGTCGACGACGCCGGGCCCGGCCTGCCCGACGGCACCGTGGCTGCCCGCGGTCGCAGCGGTGGCGGCTCGACCGGACTCGGGCTCGACATCGCCAGCCGCACGGCAGCGGCGGCCGGCGGGTCGCTGGAGCTCGCGACGGCGCCCACGGGTGGTGCCCGGGTGACGATGGCGCTCCCGCTGGTCCACGGTCGACGCCAACCGGATCGCGGCTGACGTGGAAGGGGCCCGGCCCGACCCCGACATCGGGTGCTTGCGTCCGCCCGGGCTCCGGCAAACCAGTGGTCAGGTCGGGGGTGCGGGTCGAGGTGTCCCGGCCACGAGCGCGGTGAGGAATTCGGTCCAGCGGGGCCGATCGACGAAGCCGTAGTGGCCTCCCCCCGGCCAGACGTGGGTGGTGGCGTCCGGGAGGCGTTCTGCGACACGGGCAGGCATCTCGGGCGAGATGACGTCGTCGTCGTCCCCGAAGAAGACGTCGAAGTGCTGCGTGACGTCCTCGGGCTCGAACCCCCAGCCCCACAAGGCCATCGTCATCTCGTACACGCCTTCCTCGCCCTGTGCCACGCCTGCGGCGAAGTTGGCCTCGAACATCTCACGTTGGGCAGGATCGGACAGCAACGTGGCCGAGTCCGACCGGTCCTCCTGGGCAAAGTCCGAGACGTATGCGGCCATGTCCTTCCTGGCCTTCCTCACGTCGGCCTTGTAGGCCCACCGGATGACGGGGCGCAGGTGCCGGAGACGCACGACCAGCTTGAGGTGCTTCATGACCACGAGGTTCGCGAAGTCGTCCTGGTCGAAGGGCCCGACCGGGGAGACCAGGACCCCGTGGGTCACCCGGCCGGGGAGGTGGGTGGCCACCGACAGCGCGTGCGGACCGCCACCCGAATGGCCGGCGACGGCGAAGGTGTCCAGCCCGAGTTCGTCCGCCAACTGCTCCATGTCGGCACCCCAGTCGACCATCCGCCGACCCCTGTTCGGCGACGAACCGCCCACCCCGGGTTGGTCCGCGGTGATCATCCACACGCCCAGCGAAGCGGTCAAGGACTCGTCCGGGCTCCGGATCAGGCGTGAATCCGAGAAGCCGTGGCTGAAGATGACCGGCAGGGCGTCGGGATTGCCATGCGTGTCGTAGGCCAGGTCGCGGCCGTCCGCAAGGATCATGATCTTCATCGCAGCTCCGGGTGTCGACGCCAGCCGCGACGGCACCATAGAAAATGGTGATCACCTTTCGTTGCACGGATGTCTCGCACTATGGTGGACGCCGTGGTACTACGGTGAAGTCCGTGGTTGCGAGTTGGCGCCGGGGCGGCAGACCGTCCCGACACTGAACGTGCCGGGGGAACGTCATGCCAAAGGTCCCGAAGCTGGTGTTCGACGGGTCGAGCTTGACACCCGAGGAGGACTTCGAGGTCTTCCACCACGCGACCCGGCCGCTGTTCCACACCGCCCCCCTGAGCGACCTCGCGTCGTTTCGGTCGCGGTCCACGGACTGCCTGGTCGATGACCTGCTGGTGAACAGGATCAGCTACGGGCGGCAGACGCTGCAGCGAACCAGGCGACATCTCGGCAACGGGACCAGCGAGTGGATCACCGTGCAGGTCTACCTCGAGGGCAACCTCACGGGGCGTGCCGGCGAGCGACTCCTCGACTTCGGCCCGGAGCGCATCGGGGTCCTGGACCTGGCGCAGACCTTCACCGCCTGGAGCGACAGGACCGACGCGATCTGGGTCTGCGTCCCACGGTCACGGCTGGCACATGTCAACGACCGCTATGGCCGTCACCCTCTGCGCACGCTGCATCGATCGTCACGGCGTGGGCAGGTGCTGGGCGCCGCGATCGAGCGACTGTGGCGACGGTTGTCGCAAGCGGACGAACGCGACGCCCCGGCGCTGGCTGCCGGCATCGTCGACACGATCGACACCGCGCTGGCCGCCGATCGGTACGTGCCGACGGATCGCGACCTCCTGACCGCCATGGAGCACCACATCGCCGTGCACCTCGACGACCTGTGCCTGGACACGGCGTCGCTGCAGGACGCCTTCCACTGCTCGCGGTCGGCGCTGTACCGCCTGTTCGAGCACCATCGAGGAGTCGCCACCTACATCCGGGAGCAGCGGCTCATCCGCTGCTTCGCTGAGCTCAGTGAACCCGACGACCCTCCGAAACCGGTTGGGCAGGTCGCCACCCGCTGGGGATTCGAGAATCCCAGCCACTTCCATCGCCTGTTCGTGGGCAGGTTCGGACTGCCGCCGTCGGCCCTGGCGCGCCGCCCGAGGTTCGAGCCGGCAGGCGTCGTGGCCGACCCGCAGGTTTCGTCCCGCATCGCGAGCTTCCGCCGCTGGGCAGAGTCCGGACCCAGACTGGCCACGGGGTCGGGAGCCGTCCCGGCGTGACGGCCCGGCCTCCGCGGCGCCGGCTCGGTCCCGGCAAACCGCCATCCCGAGTGGTTCGATGAACACCAGATCTGTTGCACCCCGGAGGCGCGAGAGCATGGACCAGGACCCGATTTCCGCCATCAGCCGGCTGCGCGTCCACGACGTGGCCCGGTACACACCCCTCGCCGACGAGTGCGTGGAACGGTTGTCGGGGATGGCGGGGTTGTTGACCTACGAATGGTTCCTGGACGAGACCGAATCGGTGTCGCGATTCCTCGAGTGCTTCGACTCGTCCGACTCGATGCTGGAGCACATGCGTCGGCTCGACGACGTCTACCCCCGGGTGTACGAGGTGGCGACGCTCGAGGTGGTGGATGTCTTCGGGGAACCCTCCGACGAACTCCGTGAGGCCCTCGGGGACTTCGAGGGTGTGCGGTACTGGGGAACGGCTCGTGGTTTCGAACGCGGGTGGGGCTGACTCCCGAGCAGTGACGGGGGGCACGTGCCTGATGCATCTGGGACGGGTGTGCAACAACAGGGCGTCGCTTCGGGCGTAGGGTCCGCCCAGTCTCGGCACTCGACGTCGTCACTCGACGTCGTCACTCGACAGGAACGCCATGTCCGTCCGTGCGGGATCTCGTGCCAACCGTCTTGCCGTGGTCGCGCTGGCGCTGGGGCTGGTGCCGGCAATGGCCGCGCCCGTGGCGCTGGCCGATCCGTCGGGCGATGCACCGACTCTCGCCCTGCCGTGGCTGGTCGGCATCGCGTTGGTGCTGCTGACCACCGGCGGCCTCCTCCGACGTGCCGGCCGAGCCCGCCGGTACTGACGTCGACCCACCCGGGGCCCGATCGGCCCACCGACACCCGCAACGACAGGGGACCACGATGTACTCCAGGCAGGCACAGATCGAGGGTCGCGGCGATGATCGCGCGATCCACACACGGCCCTGTCCCCGGTGATCGGCTGCGACAAGGCGTCCGCCGTCGCATGCGCACGAAGGACCTGCGCATGCGTGACGTGACCGTCCTCGTGGCAATGGCCCTGCTGGTGGGGTCGTGTGCTCCGGCCGCCCAGCCAGCGCCCGAAGCGTCCATCGCGGCGAGGACGACACCGGCCGGCAGGACGGCGTCGGCGAGCCCTCCCGGTGACGACGTGTGTGCCTCCGGTCGCGAGCAGTCACCGATCGACCTGTCCGGTGCCGAGGCGGCCGACCTGCCCGAGATTGCGTTCTCCTACGAGCCCAGCACCCTCCGGATCGTCGACACGGGCTCCACCGTCCAGAACCCGTTCGACCCGGGCAGCGCCATGACGATCGGTGACACGCGCTGGGAGTTGGTGCAGTTGCACTACCACGCTCCCAGCGAACACCGCGACGACGGCCGCTCGTTCCCGATCGAGTTCCACCTGGTGCACCGCGACGACGACACCGGGGACTTGGCGGTCGTGGCGCTGTTCGGCCGGGTCGGAGCCGAGAACCCGGCGCTGGCGACGACGGTGGCCAACCTGCCGGACGTGACGGGTGAGGAGGTGGTCGTGTCAGGCGAGACCCTCGATGCATCGGACCTCCTGCCGGAGTCCCGTGAGACCATCCGCTATCCCGGGTCCCTGACCACGCCACCGTGTGCCGAGGGCGTGCGGTGGAACGTGCTCACCCAACCGATCGAGGTGTCGCAGGCCCAGTTGGATGCCTACACCGAGGTCCACGACGACAACGGCCGCGCGATCCAGCCAGCCAACGGTCGCGTGCCCCTCATCGACCGCGGCTGAGCGAGCCGGCCCACCAGGCGCCTCCGGAGGTCCCGGGCCTGCGTTCCGGGATTCGGATGTCCCACATGCCGGGGCCGATCGCCGAAGTGGCGACCGGTCCCGGTGTTGGGGGTGTGTGGTTGGGCTGTCCTACCAGCCGGGCGAGTGGGTGAAGTTCGCGCCGATGGTGGGGTTGCCGGCCGGGTCGATGGTGCAGGTCGGGCCGGTACCGCTGCAGCCGGCGGACCAGTGGGAGAACACGGTGTTCTGCTGGCCG
>DATFMD010000039.1:0-4894 GCA_035267125.1 Nitriliruptoraceae bacterium
CGATCACGGCGTCGAGATCCTCCAGCCCGCCGCGCGCGTCCAGGTGGTCGACGAGTGAGGTCGTTCGGATCACGGTCGCGGACGCCCCCGGTGGCAACTCAGGTGTTGCTGGCGTGTCGTGATCCGTCACCACCACCTCCAGGTCGACGGCCCGATGCGACATCGCCAACCAGTCCCCCAACAGGCGCGCACCGAACTGGCTCCAGCCCACGACCAGCACCTTGACGAGGTCGCCCGCCGGCGCTGCGGACGGACTGGTGTCGGCGAGTTCGATGGTGGCGCCGCGCGGGGCAGCCGGGGCGGCCAGACCCGATGCGGACGCGACAGACGGTGCTGCACCGCTGGATCGTGGCGGCCCGGTGCCGCGACTCGCCGTCGTGGTGCCACGACTGGCCGTGGTGGGGCCGGGCCGACCGACGACGATCAGGCGATCGCTGTCGTCAACCGCATGGTCGTCGTCGGGGCGGACCACGACTGCACCGGACGGCCCGACCAGCCCGATCGGTCGGTCGGTCGCGGAGTTGCGCACCACCTCACCGAAGGTCGTGCCAGCGACTCCGGCGACGTCGCGCACCCGGATGTCGGCGCCGCCCAGCCGCAGCAGGTCCCCCACCACGTCCGCCATCACGGGTCCCAACAGGGCGAACGCCGCCGTTCGGGACAGCGCCACGGCGGTGTGCAGGGGATGGACGGTCGGGCCGCAGGCATCGACCAGGCGGGCAGCGGTGGCTTCGTCCACAACCTCGATGGCGACGGGAACTGCTGCATCACCGGCCAGGATGTCCTGGGTGGCCAACACGATGCGGACGACACCCACGTCGTCGGCGCGACCGTCGTGGAGCACGACGACGCCACGCGATCGTCGGAGCTGGACCAGGGCCAGGTCCTTCACCAGCGACGGATCGCCAGCGCGCAGTACGAGTCGGAGAGCGCCACGGTTCGCGATCGCACCCTGGAGTCGGCGGTCGACCTCCGCCGGATCCTCGTCCGCCAACACGACGACGGTGGTCCGCTGCCCCTTCGCGGTCCCCATGGCGACCTGGTCCAGCAGGCCGGGCAGTTGGTCGGAGGCGCCCAGCACGACCAGGTGACCCGACTCGATCACGGCACTCCGACCATGGCGCATCCGCGCGATGCGGTCCTCGACGGCTGCGGCGATGATGCCGATCAGGGTGCCCGCGACCAACAGGCCGAACACCGTGACGAGCAGGGCGAGGATGCGGCGACCCCAACCGACGTCCCCGGCCATGGTGCCGGGATCCATCACGCGCAACAGGCTCTGCCAGAAGTCCTCCAGCACGCCGTCGTCACTGCCGGTGAACCCAACCCCGGAGATCGCAAGGAGCAGCGAACTGATCGACACCGCGACCAGCGTCACCACCCCGAGCCACACCAACGTCGCCCAGGTTCCCCTGGCCAGGAGGTTGTCGAAGCGGTACCGCAGGCGTTGGCGCCACGTCACGGACTCACCCGCAGTTGCGGCATCGTTGCGCCTGGACTGGTCCACGCCCGAGCCTCCCGGCCCACGTCGTCGCTCCTGGCCTGAGCCCGTCGGGCTGCGTCGTTGCTCCTCGCCGGACTGCGGTGCACTCGGTGTCATGGATTCCGCCCGCCCATCGTTGCCGCCGCTCGTCGGTCGCCTGTCAGCATCGCAGGTTGCAGCGTCGCATGCGGACATCGCCGCGACATCATCCCCATGGGGCGAGATCTTCCAGCGAGGCGGATCGGACGTGACGACGACGGACTGCCGGCGGAGCATCATCCTCCTGGGATGACGGGCGGTGCGGGGCACGCGGATAGGGTCGTGCCATGCCAGGAGGACCGATGGACACCAGTCGTGCCAGTACGCATGTCGGCGACGATTCCGGCTGTTGCAGTCCGAGCCGGAACCCGACGCCACGACCTGCCGATGAACCGGGATCCACCGAGGCATCCCCGGTCACGGCACAGGACGTCGACGACGCCACCTGGATCGAGGTTGCGGCGGCGACGTTCACGATGGGAAACGACGGTCCCAACGGCTATCCGGCCGATGGCGAGGGGCCCGCGCACGAGGTCGAGTTGTCGGCGTTCGCCATCGATGCCCACACGGTGACCAACGACCGATTCGCGACGTTCGTCAAGGCGACCGGCCACGTCACCACGGCCGAACGCGCTGGCAACTCGTTCGTGTTCGGCGGGCTGCTGCCCGACGAGTTCCCACCCACGCGCGGCGTCCAGGCCGCACCGTGGTGGCGCGAGGTCCACGGGGCCGACTGGGCGCATCCCGAAGGTCCCCACAGCGACCTCGACGGTCGCGGAGACCATCCCGTCGTGCACGTCAGCTGGGACGACGCCATCGCCTTCTGTGACTGGTCCGGGACACGACTGCCGACCGAGGCGGAGTGGGAGCGAGCGGCCCGCGGTGACACCTCGGGACACCACTTTCCGTGGGGCGACGAGCGCGAACCGGACGGCGCCCACCTGATGAACGTGTTCCAGGGGGTCTTCCCCGCGCAGAACACTGGAGACGATGGGTGGATCAGCACGTGTCCGGTCGGGACGTTCCCACCGAACGGCCTGGGCCTGTACGAGGTCACCGGCAACGTGTGGGAATGGTGCGCCGACTGGTTCGCGGTCGACTGGTACCGACGCACACCGGTAGGTGATCCGACCGGCCCAGAAGATGGCTCGGCCCGCGTGATCCGGGGCGGGTCCTACCTCTGCCACGAAAGCTACTGCTGGCGCTACCGCGTCGATTCCCGCAGCCACAACACGCCCGACAGCACCGCCGGCCACATGGGGTTTCGCGTCGCACGCGACACGGGGACCTGACAGACCGCACGACACGCCGACCCCTGCCAGAGCGGCCGGGAAGACAACGATCGAGGACCACATGCCCAGGCGACGAGAACGCCGACAACACCGCCGCGATGCCCGCTCGTCGGGACGCGAGGTCTACCAACTGCGGGAACGCGTCGTCGACATCGGCGATGACTACTGGATCGAGACCCAGGAGGGTCGCCGTGCCTTCAAGGTGAACGGCAAGGTGTTGCGGGCTCGCAAGACCTTCCTGCTCGAAGGCCCCGACGGCGCCGAGTTGACCAAGATGAAGCATCGCCCGGCCCGCGTCCGCGAGACCTGGACGATCCACCGGACGGACCGACCGGACGCCACCCTGCACCACGCGATGGTGTCACCGCTGCGGGACCGCTGGATCCTCAAGGCCGACGACATCGGCGAATGGAAGGTCAAGGGAAACTTCGTCGAGCACGAATACCAGATCGACGACGAGGACGGCAATCCGGTGGCCGAGGTCTCGAAGCGTTGGTTCCGCGTCCGCGACACCTACGGGGTGGAGGTCAGCCCGGATGCCGACGCGGCCCTGGCACTGACGGTCACCGTGGCCATCGACCAGGACGCCCACTGACACGACGTCGCCCGGCCTCGATCGAGGCCGGGCGAAGTTGGTGGTTGCTGGATCAGCCCTCGGACTCCATTTCGGACTCCATCTCGGTTGCCATCTCGGAGCCAGCGTCCTCCATCTCGGAGCCCGCGTCCTCGACGTCCGTGGCGGCGTCCTCCACGTCCGATTCGGCATCGTCGCTGCTGCATGCAACCGGCCCGAGGGCCAGTGCGCCCGCGAAGGCAACGGCGGCGGCGACACGACTCGTCTTGGTGACAAAGCGCATGTTCTGTGTCCTTTGTGCAGTACGGGACATCGTTGTCCCCCGGCCAGAGACCCAATTGGCCTCTGTGAGAGCAGATTCTACCCCCACGTCGTCATCCGACAAACACCCCCCCTGCGTCCTCGGTGACGACACTTCGTTTCGTTGCACGTTGGTGCTCAGCATGAGCATCGACCGGCAACGAGTGCACGATCCGACGCAGGCCGGCGTCGAGGCGGCCGGTGCTCCCGGTGGGCGGGTGCTCCCGCAGGCCGGCATCGAGGCGGCCGGTGCCCCCGGTGTCTGGGGCCGGAGGTGGCCGGTGCTGGAGGTGGCGACGCGACCGTGACCTCGCGTCGTCACCGAGACCGGCACGGTCAGTCGGTGCACAGGGTGCCGACGACCGTTGCGGTGCCGGGGTGTCCGGGATCGGACTGGTAGCCGGGGTCGACGTCGACGATCACGATCGAGGCCGTCGTGCCCTGGATGGTCCGGCCACGCTTGCTCACCGAGTCGGTCACCAGGACTGCGGTGTAGGCGGGCACCTCGTCGCCTGCACCGGCACTGTCACCGCCTGAACTGCGCCAGTCGGCCGCGCAGTCCGTCGGCCCGACCGGGTGGTCCGCAAAGCCCTTGAAGGCATCAGGGGCGAGGCCACCACTGACCTCGTTGGCAAGCGACCATTCGCTGGACCAGAACGTCACGGACTCGCCCACCACGGCACTGGTGTCCCCAACGACGAAGTGACCGCCGTCCGTCCAGGCGAACACGATGAGGTCGTCGTCGTCACCCGACGGCAGGTAGTACTCGTCGCCGGCGAACGCCACCCCGATCGGTTGGGGGCCCAGTTCGACGTCGACCGCAGCGATGGCACAGGTCGCCACACCGGACGCGTCGGTGGTGCCCGTACAGGTCTGGGCATCCGCCCCCTCGCCCAGCGACAGGAGCAGGTCGCGACCGGCGATCCCGGCGCCGTCCTGGGTCCCACCAACCTCGACGATCGTCCCCGTGAGTTCCAACGCGCCGCCACTGGCGGCAAAGTCCGGTCCTGCGACCGTCGCGGCCGTCTCACGCCTGGTCACGGTGAAGGTGTCGCTGTCGCCCGACGGCAGGTAGAAGACGTCCCCCGCGAACGCCGCCTGCACCGCAACCGATCCGGGCACCTGCTCGACGCTGGGGATCGTGCACGCGACCGAACCGTCCGGCGCCGTCGTCGCGGTGCACGCCTGGGCGGTGGCGCCACTCCC
>DATFMD010000040.1:0-4829 GCA_035267125.1 Nitriliruptoraceae bacterium
AGGCTGCTGCTGAGGAGGCTGCTGCCCAGGCTGCTGCCGAGGAGGCTGCTGCCCAGGCTGCTGCTGAGGAGGCTGCTGCCCAGGCTGCTGCCGAGGAGGCCGCTGCCGCAGAGCAAGCCCCCGCCCAGGAAGCATCGACGGGCTCGCACTGGGACCGTCTCGCAGACTGCGAGTCCGGTGACTGGGGTGCCAACGGCGTCCCGATCTCCGGCTCGGCCCGCTGGAACTACGGCATCAACTTCTCGCACGGTGACATCTACGAGGGTGGCCTGAACTTCCACCCCGGAACGTGGGACAGCTACCGCTCGGGTGACATGCCCGGCCACGCCGGTCAGGCGAGCCGCTCCCAGCAGATCGCCGTCGCCGAGCAGGTCCTGGCCGACCAGGGCTGGGGCGCCTGGCCCGTGTGCTCCAGCAAGATCGGCCTGCGCTGAGCACGCCCAGCCGGTGACGACACCGGCGCACGACACGCGACCGACACTCCGGATTCCCCGGGTGTCGGTCGCAGTCGTTTCGGGTGGCACCCCGCCCCAGTCGACCCTCAACCTATGCTCGCATCTGCACGTGCCTCCCACCTCGACAGCGCCAGGAGATGACCTCGTGGACTTTGCCCCCAGTGCCCGTGGCCAGGACTACCAGGAACGTCTGCAGGCCTTCATGGACGACTGGGTCCTTCCCAACGAGGCCGAACACGAACGGCAGGTCGCCGAGTCGGGGGATCGACACCACCTGTCCGACACGATGGTGGAACTCAAGCGCGAGGCCCGTCGCCAGGGACTGTGGAACATGTTCCTTCCCGATGACGAGCACGGCGCAGGACTGACCAACCTCGAGTACGCGCCCCTGGCCGAACTCACGGGCTGGTCACCACAACTGGCGCCGGAGGCCACCAACTGTGCCGCCCCCGACACGGGCAACATGGAAGTCCTGGCCATGTTCGGGACCCCCGGCCAGCAGGAGGAGTGGTTGGAGCCCCTGCTCGATGGCGAGATCAGGTCCGCGTTCTTCATGACCGAACCCGACGTTGCCTCGTCCGATGCGCGCAACATCACGTCGAGCATCGCGCGTGAGGGTGACGAGTACGTCATCAACGGACGCAAGTGGTGGTCGTCAGGTGCTGCGTCGTCGCGGTGCCGCATCGGCATCTTCATGGGGTTGACCGATCCAGACGAGAGCCCGTACCGCCAGCAGTCCATGATCCTGGTGCCGCTGGACACGCCCGGCGTGGAGGTCGTGCGCGAACTGCCGGTCCTGGGCCGGTTCGACGGCCACGGCGGCCATCCGGAGGTGCACTTCACCGACGTGCGTGTGCCGGCCGCGAACTTGATCGGCAACGAGGGCGACGGGTTCATGATCGCGCAGGCACGACTGGGCCCGGGGCGCATCCACCACTGCATGCGAGCCCTGGGCATGGCCGAGCGAGCGTTGCAGTTGATGATCGACCGCTCCCTGGCGCGTGAGACGTTCGGGTCACGCCTGGCCGACAAGGGCAAGATCCAGGCCTGGATCGCCCAGTCGCGCGTCCGGATCGAGGCCGCCCGACTGCTCGTGCTCAAGACGGCCTGGTTGATGGACACCGTGGGCAACAAGGGTGCCCGGACCGAGATCTCGGCGATCAAGGTGCTGGTCCCGTCCGTGGCCGAATACGTCATCGACAAGGCCATCCAGGTCCACGGGGGAGCGGGTGTCAGCGACGACTTTCCCCTGGCCGCGATGCACGCCACCGTGCGCACGATGCGGATCTTCGACGGCCCGGACGAGGTGCACGAGATGGCCATCGCTCGTCGCGAGATCAGGTCGCGGGAGACGTGATGTTCCTCTCCTCGGGCGCACTTGCGGGTGCGCTGGGCGCCGAAGGGTTCGAGGTCGTCTCGTCTCGTCGAGGCCGAGTCCACCTCAGCCGCCGGGTTGGCCATCGCGACGACCACGTCGTGCTGGAACCCGCCAGTCGCGGTCTCGTCGGGCTGCTCCCGTGGCGCCGGCACCGGGTGTGCGCGGTCGTCGTGGGCCAGGTGTGGCGACTGGTGGAGCAGGCCTTCAGTCGCCCGGTGCCCGCTGTCCCGACGCTTCCGTCCCAGGTGCACGTCGCGTCGCGATTCGACCCGTCCACCCATTCCGACGATGGCGACGTCACGCGCCTGGTTGGTGCGATCGTGTCATGGTGCGATGCACGTGCGACGCCGGCAGACGTGCTTGCCCGGGGTGAGCCCGACGACCCCGTCCTGCGACTCGAGTTCGCGGTCGTGGCTCGTGACCATGCTGTGGGGCAGGCTGCCGCAGCCGAGGCGCGGGCAGGGGTGAGTGCCCTCGAGCCCGCTCGTCGTCGCATGGTCACGCGCCGCATCGACCTTGCCGAGGACCGCCTGCCCTGACTGGCGAAGCGTTGCTGACTCGATGTCGAGCCTGCGGACTGGGCTCCTCGTCCTCCCGGCACATGACAGCGACCCCCGACCGTGGTCGGGGGTCGGAATGCCGCAGGGGATCGGGCCGGGCTATCGCAGCCAGGGGACGGAGCGGTCCAGCAGGCCACGCTCCTTGAGTTCCGCGCGCAGCGGAATCGCGTCGTTGATGCCACCGGCCTCGTGGATGCCCCAGTAGTCGGGCAGGTTCGGTCCGTCGCCCAGCAACTGCTTCTGGACGTCGGTCAGTTCGTCCCAGAACGGCTCGGCGTACTCCAGCGGCATCGGGTCGAGCGGGCGGATCCACCGGTAGGTGTAGCCCAGGAAGAAGATCTTGCGCGTGATGTCGGAGAAGTTGCGAGACCGCGAGTGCCACATCCGACGGTCGAACACCAGCGCATCGCCAGGGTTGCCGGTGACCTGGATCGTGCCCTCGGGGTGGTCGAAGTCCTCGGGGTCGTCAGGCCGGGGCAGGGTGTTGTCCAGGTGCGATCCGGGGATGATCAGGGTCGAACCGCGATCGGTCTCGGACAGGTCCGAGAAGACGAACGCCGTCTTGATCGAGAACTGGGGACGCGACACGTCGTAGCCGTAGTACTCGCCCATGTACTCGGCGTCGGAGTTCTGGCGCCAGCCGTCCTGGTGCCAGCCCCAGCGCTCGGGTTCGCCCGTCTCGTCCAGCGGCGGGTTGACGTCGAGGTGGTTGTGGTGGCTGTAGATGTTCCAGCCGAGCAGGCCCCAGATCCAGCGGAAGGCGCGGTTGTCGTCCAGCAGGCGGGCGAACTCGGGGTGGCGAATGACGCCGCCCTGCAGGTGCATCCAGTCACCCTTCCACAGGTTCCCGGCGGCCTTCTCCTGCTCGTAGAAGTCGTCGATGATCGCCTCGACCGCGAGACGACGGTCTTCGTCGATCGCGTTGCGCACCACGACGTAGCCCTCCTCGTGGAACTGGCGACGCTCCTCGTCGGTCAACGGTGTCCAGCGGTCGGCGTCGGTGTCGGACACCGACAGCGGACGATCGACCGGTGCGCCAGGTGGGGTCGGCTTCGTGGCGATGCTCATGATTGTCCTTCAGGTCATCGAGGCGAGCAGTGGCGGTGGGATGTCAGCGCCGGCGAACAATGTCCCTGCGGGGCGGATCGCGGCTGGCGACGTGGCTGACAGGATAGCCGTGGTCCGGGCCGAATCGAGGCATGCACACCCATCCTTGGTCGGTGGCCGGCAGGCAGTTCAGCGACCAGGGGAGAGCGCCCTGCGACGTTGTGACTCAGCCCGGGGGCTCCACCAAGCCAAGGCCTGCGAGCCCGTCGTCAACCACTCCGCAGATCGGCGCAGGCGTCCCTGTAGGGGGCGTTGCCCGGGATCAGGTCGGCGAACTCGCGCTCGGTGAGTGGGCGGGCCGCGAGGTCGCAGGCGCGTCGGGCCCACGACTCGGAGTCCAACGGGATGCGTCGCAGCCAGCCGTCGATCACGGCCCACAACTCGCTGCCGTCGTGGTGGGACTCCAAGTAGGTGTCGTCCCGGGGCCCGGCATCCGCGACGGTGCCCAGCAGCGTCGGACCGGTGAGATCCCACAACTGCAGTTCGCCCTCGCGGGTCTGGATCACGGCGCGGTCGTCCGGCAGCATGTCTGGTGGTTGAAAGTGGCCCTTGATCGGCAGGACGCGACGCTGGTCGGCGGTCACGTCGTGCCACCAGATGCTGTCGTCGATCACGTCGACGGTCAGTGCGTACCGACCGTCGGGGGTCATCGCCACCCACGCCTGCGGGTCAGCTGCCAGGGTGAACGTGTCTCGCAACGTGCCAGTGTGGTCATAGACGTCGATCACGCGGGGATCCGCTGTGCGCCCGACCAGCAACAGTCCACCATCGACGGCACGCCCGTCGACCGTGCCTGGATGGGCGAGTACAACATCGTGCGGTCCGTTCACGACTTCGCCCGTCATGCTCACGGTGGCCATCCGCACGACCGATGCCTCCTGAGGCGTGCCCTCGATGGCTCCCGCCACCAGGATGTGCTTGCGGTCACCTTGGTAGTTGTCCGCGATTGCCACCAGTTCGCCCTGAGCCAGGTTGAAGTCTCTCCCCAGTGGGTCGCCCACTTCTACCGTGTGGCCGTCGGGGTAGAGGACGTCAAGGTGGAACGGGGGCCGGATGATCAGCGCCGACCCGTCTTGGCTCTCGGCGTGGAAGACTGGGAGTGGCCCCTCTTCCAGGAAGGGCAGGACGGTCGGGGTCCCCAGTTCCTGGGCACCGTCGAGCGCGACCACGCGGTTGGTCAGCGTGGCAAAGCTCGCGATGTGGGCTATCGGACCCGGGTTCGCGTCGGGCGCCATCATCAGGAACTCCTCGGCTCCACAGCAGGGCAGGGTGCGCTCGCCTACTCCGGGAGCTCCGGACTGGACGGTCGCGATGAGCCCGGTGGTCTGG
>DATFMD010000041.1:0-3165 GCA_035267125.1 Nitriliruptoraceae bacterium
GTTCGGCGACCTGGCGCGGCAGTTGGCAGAGGGCGCCGAGGAGCTCCAGCGACGGCGGGCGGTCATCGCCGACGAGGAGGCCCGGATCCAGGGCATCCTGAGCGCAGTCGTGCCGACTCGGCTGATGGATCGAGTCCGCGGGGGGGATCACGGGTTCTCGGACGTCTTGGAGACCGCAACGGTGGTCGCGGTGTCCCTGCACGGGATGTCGGACCAGTCCGGCGCCGAACAGGAAACGTTCATGGAGGCCACTGCCAGGATGGCGGTGGAGTTGGAGGAACTGGCGGTGGTGTGTGGGGTCGAGCCAGTGCGAGCCGCGGCGCGCCAGCACGTGTTCCTGGCGGGCCTCGGAACCCCGGACGCGGGCGTCGACGATGCCGCCTCGTTCGGCGTGCGCGTGTCGGAGGTCGTGCAAGCCACCGGTCAAGAGTTCGGCCTCGACGTCGACGCGTCCGTCGGGATGGCGGCCGGCACGGTGGGGACGGGCATGATCGGGACGGCCCAGGTGTCCTTCGGGATCTGGGGTGACCCGCCGGGACGTGCCGCGTCCCTTGGTGGGTTGGCGCGAGCAGGCGAGGTCCTGGTGGACCACGCGGTTGCCGAGGCATTGGGCCCGCAATGGATCGCCAGCCCGCTGGAGGATGTCGTGGGGCTCAGCGACGACGTCGTTGCGGCCTTCGCGCTGACGGTGTCGCCCGGCTTCATGCCCTCCGGATGATGTCGTGCAGCGTCGCGTGGTGGAACCTTGTCGCATCGAGGTTCGCAGCAGCTGTGGACATCGGACGACGTCAACCAACGACAGGAACACCAAGATGGCAGCTTTGACCGTGTGGAAGTTCGACGAGGCTGGTGCCGCGGCGCAGGCCCGCGACCAGATCGAAGCCCTCCAGAAGCAGGAGTTGATCACGGTGCACGACGCCGCCGTGGTCACCTGGCCCGAGGGCGCGAAGAAGCCCAAGACCAAGCAGGCCTTCTCGACCACGGGGGCCGGTGCGGCGGGCGGTGCCTTCTGGGGCATGCTGTTCGGACTGATCTTCTTCATCCCGTTGTTCGGGATGGCGTTCGGCGCTGCCGTCGGCGCGCTCAGTGGCTCGATGTCGGACTTCGGGATCGACGACGACTTCATCGACAGCGTGCGGGACAAGGTGACCCCCGGAACCTCGGCGCTGTTCCTGATGTCCAGCGGTGCGGTGGTGGACAAGATCCACGACCAGGTCGACCTCTCCCATGCAGAACTGATCAGCACCAACCTCAGCGTCGAGGACGAAGAGGCGCTGCGCGAGGCCTTCGCCGAGTGAGTTCCCGCCGGCCGACCGGTCGCCTGACCGGTCGGCCGTGCATCACGGCTGCGCTCATCAAGGGTCAGCCCGCCTCGTCGCGTGCGTCGATCCAGTGGGCCAGTGGGGTCGGCATCTCGGCCGGGCGGCCGCCCCAGTCGTAGACCACGGCGGACTGGGCAATGAGGTCGTGCAGCGCCCGTCGCTCCTTGTCCATCATCATCCATGCGCCACCCAGGAATCCGGGAACGCTCAACGGCAGCGCCAGCGTGCGCACAAGCGCTCGGCTCGGAAGCAGTGGGGTCCCGTCACGTGACGTGATGCGCAGTCCCGCGGCCATCATCGCCGGTGTGCGTCCCGCCACGATCGTCGTCGAAGTCCAGTAGACGAAGAGCCAGGCGACACCGGCCAGGAACCACCAGATGCCGCTCGTGCCGGTCGCGGGTGTCAAGTCGACCCCGGCGACGGTCTCGAAGATCCATGCCACGGCAGCCGAGCCGATCGTGAACAACGCAGTGGCGAACGCGACGTCGACGCCGAACGCGAGCAGGCGGCTGATCGGGCCGGCGTAGTAGCCGCTCACCTCGGCACGAGCGCGAACTCGGGACTTGTCGGGGTCCGGCAACTCGACGTCCGTGTCCGCCCGGGCAACCAAGGTGTCCGGACCGGCCGCCTCCTTCGTGGGATCCCGGTGCAGCAGGCGTTGGCTGAGCCGCCACGCCCCGATGTCCACCGCGACCAGTTGGCGCCGGGCGAGGTCGAGCGCAGACCCGGCGAGTTGCCCGGTGCTGTCGGCGACGATCTCGGGGATGCCGGCGCGTTGGACCAACTCCTCGATGTCGAGTCGGTCGACGATCGCGTCCACGTCGATGCGTGCCACCACGACGTCGAGGTCGATCCTGGCCATGAGGCCATCGATGTCGACCCGTTCCACCAGTTGGTCGACGTCGACGCGTGCCACGAGTTGGTCGATGTCGACCCTGGCGATGAGTTGGTCGATGTCGACCCTGGCGATGAGTTCGTCGAGGTCGACCCGTGCCAGGGCGCCGTCGAGGTCGACGCGTGCCACCAGGGCATCGAGGTCGACGCGCCGGAGCAGGGCATCGATGTCGACGGACGCCAGCACGGGATCAATGTCGAGGCGGTCGGCGAGGGCCTGGACGTCGACGCGCTCGACCAGGCCATCGATGTCAGCCCGAACCAGCAACCGGTCGATCGTCACGCGGTCCAGGAGCCTGTCGACGTCGACGCGGTCCAGGAGCTTGTCGACGTCGACGCGGTCGAGGACCTCGTCCACGTCGATGCGGTCGAGCACGGCCTCGATGTCGACCCGTTCCAGCAGGGCATCGACGTCCAGGTGGGCGACCACGATGTCCGGATCCAACTCGCCCAGCACACGATTGCTGACGGCGCCCACCAGGTGCTCGACGCGGCCCAGCCCCGGGATGGTCCGTCGGGGTGGATCGAGGCTGCCGTCAACGTTGTTGGCCATGGCACGCTCCGCCCTCGACGTCAGCCGGCCGACACCTCACACGATGCCTGCCGACCCCGGCAAGGGCATCATCCCAACGGGGTGAGTCTGGGAGGTGAGACTGTGCATCGCACACCTTGCCGCTGTTGCGCGGGTGCACCGTCTAGGATCCGAAGGCGGCGAGACCGCCGGCGGGTCCCCATCGACGGGAGTCCTGCATCCCGGTTGGACCTGGTCGTCGTGCTCACTGACGGGATCGCGGCGCACCGTCGTGTTCCCGTGCGACAGGAGGGTGAACGTGGACTTCGCCGAGATCATGGAGGTGGTGGCGCAGTCCTTCGAGGTGGTCGGCGTCGCGATTCTCGTCGTCGGTGGTGTGTGGTCGACCGTGCGGGCACTTGCCGAACGCGGGCCGGG
>DATFMD010000042.1:0-5095 GCA_035267125.1 Nitriliruptoraceae bacterium
ACCGTCAGGCAGCCCGGGTGTGGCTCGTGCTGGTGGCCCCCGCTTCCTCGTCCCCGCGCGACGCTGCACGGTCGCGGCCGACGTGATCAGCCGCCCAGGCGACCACGCCGTCGATCGACCCGGTCATGCACGCCAGGACCGAGTCGTGGAAACTTGGTGGCGCGCGGAACGGGTCCGGGACCTCCAGCGTCGTCGCTGATGGATCGAAACTGCGCAGCAGGCGGATCTCGGCACGGCCACCATGCTCTGCTCGCATTGCCACCAGGTCGGCGAGGTTGCGCCGGTCCATGGCGACGACCAGGTCGAAGTGCTGCAGGTCGTCGGGGCGCACCTGCCGGGTGCGACTGTTCACCGTGACGCCGATGCGACTGGCTGCCCGGCGCATGCGCCGGTTGGCGCGCCGTCCGGGGGTTGCCACGGACGTCCCGGCCGACTCCACCTCGATGGGGACGTCGGACCGGGCTGCGGCTTCGCCGAGCAACGCCTCGGCTGCCGGTGAGCGGCACACATTGCCCAGGCACACCGTCAGGATGCGCGCGGCGGGTCCGTCGTCGGCGGTGCCGTCGCCGGTGGCGCCGTCGGTGCCGGCGGTCGCCGGCGGGGGAGGAGCACTGGATGCGACGGCGGTTGCAGTGGCATCGGTTGCCCGGATGGTGGTGCGCTGCACGCGAGGTCCCTCGTGGATCGGCAGTCGGATCGGCAGTCGCCGAACCTACGCCGCTCGTGTTTCGGGCATGTTGCGTGGCCGTGTCGGAGTCGCGGGGATGGCACGGGCCGCCCAGGACGTTTGCAGTGAGGCACAGGGTCCCAATGGCTCGGGAGGGTCAGGAATGGCGGTCCTGGGCCTGCAGCCATTGCACGAGGCCCGCGGCGGCCGGCCGCACCATGTTGACGACGTGGTCGAAGTCCTCGTCCTGGCCGTAGTAGGGGTCGGGGACGTCCGTGCCGTCGGCCCCGTCGTCGAAGCTGCGGAACAGTCGAATGGCGGTCGTGTCACGACCGCCGGCCATGCGCTCGAGTTCGGCCAGGTTGTCGGTGTCCATGGCCACCACCAGGTCGAAGTCGTCGAGGTCGGACGCGCTGACCTGGCGGGCGTGCCCATCGATGGCCAGGCCGGCTCGGGCCCCGGCTGCGACCATGCGGGGGTTGGGCGGGTTCCCGACGTGCCAGTGCCCGGTGCCGGCCGAGTCCACCTCGACACTGACGCCGGCGTCGGCGGCGGCCTCGCGGATCGCGGCTTCCGCAGCCGGCGATCGACAGATGTTGCCCAGGCACACGGCCAGGACGCGGGCGGGTGGGGTGGGTGTCATGCGGGCTCCGTGACCATGCTGGTGTCGTGACGACGTCCGGGCGGCGCAATCCGCTCCGGGGGGTGGCGCGAGGTCCATGTTGCCATGACCAGGCCGCCGACGAGGTTGGCCACGAGATCGCGTGCCGTGTTGTCGTAGCCGCCGACGTCGGTCCCGGGAATCAGCAGGGTCATGATCCACTCGATGATCTCGTTGAAGGCGCCCAAGGCGCACGCCGCGAGCAGGATGATCCACCAGTTCAGGGTGGGGTCGTCGCCGGCGGGTCCCAGGCGCGGACGCAGCACCTCCCAGGCAGTTCGACCGACGACGCCGAACCCGATGGCGTGCTGGACGTTGTCGTAGCGAACGACCGGCTCGACGATCCACGCGGCGTAGAGCACCCCGTCCCCGACCGGGACCATGCCGCCGGCCACGTGCCCGACGGCGAACACGGCCAGCCCGACCTTGGTGAACCACGACAGCGGATGGCGCCGATCGATCCACACGACCGCGGCCAGTCCGATGAGCACAACGCCCAGGTACACGGGCCAGTTCGGCAGCCCGTCGGCTGCACCGATGGACAGGAGGGCGGTGACGATCGCCCCGGTGACTGCGATGAGGATGGTGGTGCGACGGCGGTCGGGCACGGTGCTCCCAGTCGGTGCGAAGATGGCTGGTGATTGGAGGTCAGGTGGGGCAAGTCTCGCACAAGGGGCGACGGTGTGGGCGCACGTGCCGGGACGACGGGGCTGGGTGCAGGCAGCCACGCCTCGGCCTACCGTGGAAGCCCCTTGCCCCCGACCAAGGCAACACGTGCGCGCGATCCAGATCACCGAATTCGGCGGACCCGAGGTCTTGACCATCACCGAGGTCCCCGACCCACAGCCGACCGACGGCATGCTGCTCGTCGATGTCTCGTCAGCAGGGGTCAACTACGCCGACACGCACCAGGCCGAGGACTCCTACCTCGCTCCCCAGGAGTTGCCGCTGGTCCCCGGGACCGAGGTGGTCGGCACGACGTCGGACGGTCGGCGCGTGTGTGGCTTCGTCGGGACTGGAGGCTATGCCGAGCAGGCATTGCTGCATCCCGCAATGGCCTTCGACGTGCCCGACGGCGTCAGCGACGGTGAAGCGGTGGCGCTGCTGGTGCAGGGCCTGACCGCCTGGCACCTGCTGCGCACGTCGGCGCGAATGGTCGAGGGCGAGCAGGTGGTCGTGCACGCTGCGGCGGGCGGGGTGGGCACGTTGGCCGTCCAGTTGGCACGTCGTTGGGGTGCCGGCGCCGTCATCGGAGGGGCTTCGACCGAGGAGAAGCGGGCCCTGGCAACCGAACTGGGCGCGACGGCCACCTTCGACTCGCGCGCCGACGACATCAACGAGGCCATTCGCACGGCCGCGGGCGGCAAGGTCGACGTCGTCCTCGACATGGTCGGCGGCACCACCACCGACTCGTCGATGAAGGCGCTGGCACCCTTCGGGCGACTCATCCACTTCGGGATGGCCTCGCGTGAAGCGCCGTCCAAGGTGTTTCCGCCCGCGCTGATGGCCCGGTCGCAGGGCGTCGTGGGCTTCTGGCTGGCCCACGCCATGAACGACCCGGCCGGGATGTTGGCACCGCAGATGGCCGAGTTGCTGCAGCTCGTCGACGACGGGGACCTGCGGGTCATCACCGACGACCCCTACCCCCTGTCGGAAGCCGCTCGTGCCCACGAGGACATGCGCGCGCGCCGCACCGTCGGCAAGGTCGTGCTGGACGCCACTGCCTGAACATCCACCACGCCGACCCCATGCTCGACACCACCCCCGCGACCCCGCGATTCATCGATCGGAGCACACCGTGCCGCGCGATCTCGTTGCCGACATCCTGGCTGCCAACGACCGCTGGCGCACCAGCGAACTCGACACGTCGCTGCCCAAGCAGCCATCGAAGTCGGTTGCCGTGGTGACGTGCATGGATGCCCGGATCGACGCGCCACGGGCGTTCGGCCTGGAACCGGGGGAGCAGCACCTCATCCGCAACGCCGGTGCGCTCGTCACCGACGACGTCGAACGATCGCTGTTGCTGAGCCAGTACGCGCTGGGCACCACCGCCGTCCTGGTCGTGGCCCACACCGACTGTGGCGTGCTCGGCCACGACGAGGAGGCCACCGCTGCGGCCATCGAGGCCGAGCGTGGCGCCCGCCCGTCCATGGCGCTGGGTTCGATGACGTCGTTGGAGGAGGAGGTCCGCGCCAGCGTGGCACGCCTGCGCGAGTCACCGACGCTGCGGCATCGCGACGAGATCCACGGCTTCGTCTACGACTGTGCGACCGGCACCCTGGCCCACGTCCTGTAGGCGGGTCCTAGCGGGGTTCCGGAGACCCGATCCACGAGGTGACGAGTCCGCGCAGCAGGCCGATGTTGACATTGCGCTCGGCGCTGGTCCAGACGACGGCTCGTTCGTCGACACCTGCACCCTTGGCCAGGTCGCGCCGCCGACGCGTGCGCTTCGAAGACTTCACCTTGTCGTGCTTGGTCGCGACGATCGTGAAGGCGATGCCGGACTCTCGCATCCAGTCCAGCATTTCCACGTCCAACTTCGTGGGACCGACCTCGCCGTCGACCAACACCATCGTCATGACGAGGCCGGGCCGGTCCAACAGGTACAGGTCGACCATGTCCTGCCAGGCCGCACGATCCCGTTTCGAGGCCTTGGCGTAGCCGTAGCCCGGACAGTCCACCAGCGAACCGAACTCCCGCGGATCGCCGTCGTCGAAGGTGAACAGGTTGAGCAACTGGGTGCGGCCGGGGGTCTTGGAGGTTCGAGCCAGCTTGTGCTGGCCCGCCAGGGCGTTGATCAGCGACGACTTCCCGACGTTGGAGCGGCCGACCACCGCCACCTCGGCGCGCGTGGGCGGGAGGTCGGTGTGTGTCGTCGCCGACAGGACGAACGACAGGTGCAGTGGTGGGTTCTCCATCATGCCTCCAGTTCGGTGGTGGCGGTCGCGTTTCCCGCGTCCCCGATGAACACGTTGCTTCCGGCCACCCAGCCGCCCCAGGCAACCGGCACGACCAGTGCCACGATGATCGCCAACGGCACGTCCCAGCCACCGGTTGCGTCGTGCAGGACGCCGAACAGCAGGGGTCCCGGCAGCGCCACCAGGTAGCCCAGGCCCTGGGCGAAGGCACTGACCTGCTGGGTGTCGCCCGGGGTGCGACTGCGCAGGGTCATCAGCAGCAGGGAGATGGGGAAACTCGTCATGGCGATGCCGATCAGCAGCATCCACGCGATGGTCCACGTCGTCGGTGCCAGCCACAGGCCACCGAACCCGATCACCCACGGGATCGCGACCAGGGGCACGAACAGGCGTTGGTCGGGTCGCGACGCCACCCACGCGGGTGCCAGCAGCGACGTGGGGATCGTCACGACGATGACGACCGCGAGCATGGTGCCCGCGGCGCTGGGCGACAGGCCGGCGTCGCGCAGCACCGTCGGCAGCCAGCCCATGACGACGTAGGCCGCCAGGGACTGGACGCCGAAGAGCACGGTCAGGCCGACCGCCGTGCGGTCGCGCAGCAGCGTCGGCCAGTCGAGCGCACTGGCTGCGTGGGCGCGCCGACCATCACTGGACACCACGCGACTGGTTGGCAACCACACCACCAACGCGAGTGCTGCCGGCAGCGCCCACAGGGCAAGCCCCGCTCGCCAACTGCCGGATGCGACCATGATCGGGACCGACAGGGCCGACGCTGCGGCAGCCCCGACCTGCAGGGTCGACACGTAGATGCCGGTCAGCCAGCCCTGGCGACGCGGGAACGACGACCGC
>DATFMD010000043.1:0-11948 GCA_035267125.1 Nitriliruptoraceae bacterium
CGCGGTGTCGGTGGCAGCAGCGGCCATCGCCGCCGTCCTGCTGCGCCGGGCCGTCATCCGTACCCCGGCCCTGGCCACGTAGCCGACCGGGGCGACCTCAGATCGTGAAGTCGAGGTCGGCGTCGATGGTGGCGACGTCCATCTGGGCCTTCTGGAGTTGGCCCGACCAATCCCAGTTCATCGACTGCCAGCGGGTCACCTGGTCGAGCACCCACATGCCGGACTGGCGCGCGCCGTTGCCGGACTTGCCGTTGCCGCCGAAGGGCAGGTGGGCCTCCGCGCCCGACGTCGAGTTGTTGATCGAGAGCATGCCTGCCGACACGCCCTCGCGGAAGGCGTAGGCGGTGGCGGCATCGGTGGTGTAGATCGCGGAACTGAGCCCGTAGCCGTGCCCGTTGGCCTTGTCGATGGCGTCGTCGAGGCCATCGGTCGTCATGACCGACACGATCGGACCGAACGTCTCGTTGCGGTACAGGTCATCCTCCATCGTGACACCCGACACGATCGTGGGGTGGTCATAGATCCCGATCGACGGGTCCCCGACGAACCCTTCGCGGGGATTGCCCGAGGTGATGCGGCCACGACCGGTGGAACCCGAGACGTCGTGGTGGGGCTGGATGGCGTCCAGCCACTTCTCGAAGTTGGCGGCGAACCGTTCCGAGATCATCGGGCCGTACAGCACGTCCTGCATGGGATCGCCGACCGCAGCCGACTCCACCGCGGCAGAGAATCGGGCCAGGAAGTCGTCGTGGACGGCCTCGTGGACGATCGCGACGCCCAGCGAGGTGCAGCGTTGGCCCGCGGTGCCGAAGCCCGAGAACAGCGCCCCCTCCACTGCCAGGTCCAGGTCGGCATCCGCCATGACCACCAGGGGGTTCTTGCCGCCCAGTTCCAGGGTCGGGCTGACCAGGTGGCGGCCACACAGCTCGGCGATGCCACGTCCCACCTGTGACGAACCAGTGAAGCCCACCTTGTCCAGGCTGCCGGCCTCGAGCGCGAGTTCCAGCCCCTCCCCCGTCGCCGGCCCGTCGGCCAGCACCATGGTGAACACACCGGTCGGGATCCCCGCTGCGTGCACGAGACGCGTGAAGGCGTCGCCGATCGCCGGGGTGTACTCCGCTGGCTTCCACACGACCGCATTGCCGGCCACCAGCGCCGGGACGATGTACCAGGACGGCACCGCGACCGGGAAGTTGCCAGCCGTGATGATCGCCATCGTGCCGACCGGCACGCGGTAGGTCGACAGGTGCTTGGAGGGCATCTCGCTGGGCACGGTCTGGCCGTACAGGCGCCTGCCCTCCGCGGCGAAGTAGATGCAGGTGTCGATGGCTTCCTGGACCTCGCCGAGCGACTCCGGCAGTGGCTTGCCGATCTCGCGGGTGATCAGTTCGGCCAGGGCCTGCTTGTTGGACTCGAAGAGTCGACCCATGCGTTCGATGGCGACGCCGCGGATCGGGGCCGGCACGCGCGCCCAGTCGCGCTGGGCAGCACTCGTTCGCGCGGCGGCGTCGGCCACCGTGGCGGCGTCGGCCAGCGATGCCTCACCGAGCACGTCGTCGCTGTTGGCGGGGTTGACCGAGGTCAGCGTGGTGGGCCCGGTGACGGGGGTGCCGTCGATCAGGGAGGTGAACATGGTCGCTCCGATGTGCGGTGCCGGTGTGGGCGTGGTCGCGGAAGGGGTTGGGCAGAAGGTCGAGCAGGAGGTCGCACCGATGCTGTTGATCAGCGCGTGGCCACGATGGCACGCTCGATCGCGTCGACGGCAGCGTCCAGTTCCTCGATGCCCACGGTCAGGGTGGGCCGGAAGCGGATTGATCGGTCACCACAGCCCAGCACGATGACCCGCTCGGTGGTGAACAGGTGGCGCACCACGGCATCGCGACGATCGGGGTCCGGCAGATCGACGGCGCAGAGGAGCCCGCGGCCGCGGGCGTTGTCGAGTTCGTCGTGCTCCGACTGCAGTTCTCGCAGTCGTTGCAGCAGGTGGGCGCCCATCTTGGCGGCATTGTCGACGAGGTTGTCGCGGCGGATGACGTCGAAGATGACGCCGGCGCGCGCGATGTCGGTCAGGTTGCCACCGAAGGTGGAGTTGATCCGACTGGAGACGGTGAACACGTTGTCGTCGAGGTCGTCCACGCGGCGTCCGCCGATCAGTCCACAGACGTGGGTCTTCTTGCCGAAGGCAACGAGATCGGGCTCGACATCGAGCTGCTGGTGCACCCACGGCGTGCCCGTGATGCCGACGCCGGTCTGGATCTCGTCCAGGATGAACAGTGCGTCGTGCTCGTGGCACAGGTCCTGCATGCCCTGCAGGTAGCGCGCCGACAGGTGGCGATCCCCACCCTCGCCCTGGATGGGCTCCGCGATGAACGCGGCGATGCCGTGGCGGTTGGCGGCGAACATGTCGGCGGCGGCCTGCAGCGCCTGGTCGGTGGCAGCCTCGTTGGCCTCGAGATGGTCGTCGAGCGGGAACCGCAACGCCGGTGTGGCCAGCCGCGGCCAGTCGAACTTCGGGAAGCGCGCAGTCTTGGCGGGATCGGTGTTGGTCATCGACATCGTGTAGCCGGAGCGACCATGGAAGGCACCCTGCAGGTGGGCGATGCGACCGGGGTCGTCACCGCGCCCGGCCGCCTCGCCCAGCCGGGAGTGGCGGTCGAATGCAGCCTTGAGGGTGTTCTCGACGGCCAGGGCGCCCCCGGAAATCAGGAACATGTGCGGCAGTTCCGGGATGCCCATGACCTGCTCGAACGAGGTCACGAAGTCGGCCAGCACGTCGGTGTACACGTCGCTGTTGGACGGCTTGTTCACCGCTGCCCGCAGCAGCGTCTCGCGCACCTCGGGTTCGTCGAACACGGGGTGGTTCATGCCCAGCGCGTTGGACGCGAAGAACGAGAACATGTCCAGCCACGTGGACCCGTCTCGCTGGTCGACCAGCGTGGAACCGCGACTTGCGTCCAGGTCAAGGACCATGTCGAAGCCATCCACGAGGAGATGGCCTCGCAGGGTGGCAAGCACGTCGTCGGGCTCGTTGTGGTGCATCGATGGTTCCTTCACTGCGCTGCCCCGTTGCCTGCAGGTGAGGGCATGGCGACGGTGGGCGGTCGTCGTTGACCACCGACTGCGAGCCTACGAGGATGTGCCCAGCGGGGCACATTCGGACCGCCCGTGGGTGCGCCTATCGCGCCTCCGTGCCCGACCGTGTGCCCGACCGTGTGCATGGCCGCGTGCACCACGCTGCCCACCCGGCTCCGTGCACCGGGCCGACATGGCGCCGGCACGCCACGAGTGGCGGGATCCGTCGCGACGGCAATTCGTCCAGCGTGCCGCCATGGCCGTGGCGTGCCTACCATGGCCCGGTCCCACGATCGACCACCACGACCACGCTCGCGGCCGTCCTCCGCGACCACCCTCACGGCCGTCCTCCGCGACCGTCGTCCACGACCGGGTTTCCCCATGCGCATCGCCGTCACCGGCTCCATTGCAACCGACTGGCTCATGACCTTCCCGGGTCGCATCACCGAGCAACTCGTGGAAGGACAACTCGAACGCGTGTCGCTGTCGTTCCTGGTGGACGAACTCGAGGTACGACGAGGTGGCGCAGCCGCCAACATCGCCTTCGGACTGTCCCAGTACGGACAGGCGCCGATGCTGGTGGGATCGGTGGGCGAGGACTTCAACGCCGACTACCGCGGATGGCTGGACGACCACGGTGTCGACACATCGTCCGTGCGCGTGTCCGAAACCAAGCACACCGCCCGGTTCCTGTGCACGACCGACGACGAACAGAACCAGATCGCGTCGTTCTACACCGGAGCGATGGAGGAGGCGCGACGGATCAGGTTGCGTCCCATCGTCGAGGAAGCCAGCGTCGACCTCGTCGTGATCTCGCCCAACGACCCCAGTGCCATGATTCGCCACACGCACGAGTGCCGGGAGTTGGGCGTGCCGTTCATGGCCGATCCCGGCCAGCAGATCGCTCGGATGCCCGGCAGCGACGTCCGCAAACTCGTCGACGACGCGCAGATCCTGATCACGAACGACTACGAGAAGGCGCTGCTGGAGCGCAAGACCGGGTGGTCGGACGAGGAAGTGCTCGAACGCGTCGGCATGCGCATCACGACCGTCGGGCCGCGCGGGTCGATCCTGGAGTCCAACGGCGGGGAACGCATGGAGGTCCCGACGGTGCCCGAGCGTCGTCGTGCCGACCCCACCGGTGTCGGCGACGGCTTCCGCGCCGGCCTGTTGACGGGCATCGCATGGGGGCTGGGCATGGAGCGGGCCGCCCAGGTCGGGTCCCTGACCGCGACGTACGTGCTGGAGCACGTCGGCACCCAGGAGTACGGGCTCGAGCGCACCAGTTGGCTGGAGCGCTTCATCAATGCCTATGGCACCGAGGCCGGCGCACAACTCGAGGGCGTGCTGACCCTGCGGTGACGCCGCTGACCCTGCGGTGACGCCGCCGGGACGTGCGGGGATCCGCCGGGACGTGCGGGACGCCGCCGGGACGCGCGGGGATCCGCCGGGACGTGCAGGGACGTGGGGACGCTCGCCATGCCTCCCAGGTGCCACAGGTGGTCAACGATCCAGGCCGGGACGTGCAGGGACGCGGGGACGCTCGCCATGCCTCCCGGGTGCTACAGGTGGTCGACGACCCAGTCGACGGCGGCGGTGTAGCTCTCCACGTCGGCCTGGTCGACGGCCGGGAACAGTCCGATTCGCAACTGGTTGCGTCCGAGCCTTCGGTAGCCGTCGGTGTCGAGGATCCCGTTGGCGCGCAGCACGGCGTTGACGTCGTCGGCCGGCAGGTCGTCGTCGAGGTCGATCGTCGCCACCACCAGTGACCGTGCGTCCGGGTCGGCGACGAACGGCGTCGCCCAGTCTCGCGCGTCGGCCCAGGCGTAGACGTGGTCCGACTTGGCCCGTGATCGTGCGACCATCTCGTCGAGGCCGCCCTCGGCGAGCATCCAATCGACATGCTCGGCGGCCAGGACCAGGGTCGACACCGACGGGGTGTTGTAGGTCTGGTCCTTGCGTGAGTTGTCGACAGCGGTCTTGAGGTCCAGGAACGCTGGAATGTGGCGATCGGTCGCCGCGATGGACTCGATGCGCTCCACCAGGGCCGGCGAGGCCACGACCATGGCAAGCCCCCCCTCCGCCGCGAAGCCCTTCTGGAGCGAGAAGTAGTACGCGTCGACCTGGTCGATCGCGACCGGCAGTCCACCGGCCCCCGAGGTGGCGTCCACCAGCACCAGGGAGTCGTCGACGCGGACCGGGTCGAGCATCACACCGGTGGAGGTCTCGTTGTGGGTGAGCGCCTGGACGTCTGCCGACGGGCACGGCGTGACCACCGG
Organism: Nitriliruptoraceae bacterium; assembly: GCA_035267125.1. Lineage (GTDB taxonomy): Bacteria > Actinomycetota > Nitriliruptoria > Nitriliruptorales > Nitriliruptoraceae > Salsipaludibacter. Next base: position 5,352 of record DATFMD010000043.1, read on the forward strand.
ACGACTGCCGACCGGCGCCTCCACGACGTCGCTCGGTTCGAGCCACGGAGCGATCGACGTCGCCTTGGCGAACTTCCCCGAGAACTCTCCGAACACGTAGTGACGGGCACGGTCGCGCACGATCCCGGCGGTTGCGGCATCCCAGAACGCCGTGGCTCCCCCGGGAACCAGCACCACCTCGTAGCCATCCGGCACCTGGAAGAAGGTGCCGATCCCGTCGCGAAGGCGCGCCACCTGGCCCTTGATGGCCGGCTTTCGGTGCGACGTGCCCAGCAGGCCGTCGCCGATCGAGGCCAGCGTCGCCAGCGCCTCCGGGCGGACCTTGGACGGGCCACACCCGAAGCGGCCATCGACCGGCAGCAGGTCGGCAGGAATGGTCAGTGTGGTCATGTCAGGCGTCCATTGGAGAGAGGGATGCGAGCCATGACCGAAGGCGGCGTGTGCGTCGCGGTCACCGGCCCGAGTGGGACGTGCGCGGGCAACTGGTGGCGCCCGCGCACGCTATCGCCTCGGCCCCGTCTCTGGCACATCGAGACCGTGGGAACGCGGCGATCCGGGCGCGACACCGGTCACTCCGTCGAGTAGTGCTGGGCCGAGGCACCCGGGATTCGCAGGCGTCCGATGAGGCCGGACACGACGAGGATCGTCACGACGTAGGGCGTGGCCAGGAGCAGCGTCGAGGGAATGCCGACGTCGAAGCCCTGCAATGCACGCGCCGATGCCTCTGACAGCCCGAAGACCAGCGCGGCACCGAAGGCGCCACGGGGGTTGTAGCGGCCGGCCAGCATGGCGGCGAGCGCGATGAAGCCCTTGCCACCCGACATCTCCTCGGTGAACGACGACGCGGCGTCGATGGAGAGGAATGCGCCACCCATGCCTGCCAGCGCACCGCCGAGCAGCACGGCCAGCCACCGGGTCCGGGGCACGTTGATCCCGACCGTGTCGGCGGCCTTGGGGTGCTCTCCGACCGACCGCAGCCGCAGCCCCCACCGGGTGTTGAAGACGCCGTACTGCAGGATGATGACGGCAGCGAGCGTCACGTAGACCAGGAAGGACTGGTCGAAGAGGATGGGCCCCAGGATCGGGATCGAGGACAGGCCCGGGATGGCGAAGGCCGAGAAGGTCGCCGGGCTGTTCATGTCCGGGCTCACCGTCAGCCACTGCGACGCGAGGAACGACGTCAGGCCCGTGGCGAACACGATCAGGACCACGCCGGCGACGATCTGGTCGGTGTCGAACTTCACTGACAGGAGGCCGAGCATGGCGGCGATTGCGACACCGCCCAGGATCGCGGCGACAGTCCCCATCATCGGGGATTCCGTCACCGACGCCAGGACCGCCGCCATGAAGGCACCCATCAGCAGTTGGCCCTCGATGGCGATGTTGACCACACCAGCACGTTCACTGACGACCCCGGCCAGCGCTCCGAGCGTCAGCGGCACGGCGGCGCGCAGCGACAGGCGGGCGAGGTCGACGACGAAGAGGGTCTCACCGCGGGCCGCCCACAGCAGGAATGCGATGACGAACAAGCCGATGGCGGCACCGCCGGCCCGGATGGCGTGGTCACGCCAACGACCCATCCACAGCGCGACGCCGAGGGCCAGGGCGCCAAGGCCGAGCACCAGGGTCGACCACAGCACCGGCACGTCGATGCTGCCGATCTGCGAGCCGGCACCACCGGCCAATCGTGATTCCAGGCTCAGCGTCGTGACCACACCGGCGTTGGGGATCGCGAACACCACGATCGTGAACACGCCCAACACGATGGCGACGGTGCCGAACCGGCGGGCCCGGGTGACCAGCGGATCGCCAGTCATGCTGTGACCTCCTTGGCCTTGGCGCGCCGGGAGGGCCGATCGAGCCGGAACAGCCAGCGCACCAGTGCGGGGGCGGCCACGAACAGGATGATCAGTGCCTGCAGCACGCCGACCAGGTCGAGGTTGATGCCGGCCTCGGCCTGCATGGCGCGACCGCCGACCTCGAGGGCACCGAACAAGAGGCCGGCCATGACCGTCCCGGGCACACGCGACCGCCCCAGGAGGGCGACGGTGATGCCGTCGAAGCCCAGCCCACCCGAGAACCCGGCCGTCACGCCACCGTCCGACACGCCCAGCGTCTGCACCGAACCGGCAAGACCCGCCAGCCCGCCGGCCAGCGTCAGCGCCCAGATCGTGGCACGGCCCACCGACATGCCGGCGGTCGTGGCCGCCGTCGGGTTCAGGCCGACGGCCTCGATCTCGAAGCCGCGTGCGGACCGCTCCATGAAGACGTGGATCACCACGGCGGCAACCAGGGCCATGAAGATCCCGATGTTGAGCCGGCTGCCGAACATGGTCGGCAGATCGGCGCTGTCGGCTATCGGCAGCCACTTGGGCGACAGCGTGGCGTTGCCGATGAACGTCGGCAGGGTGAGCGTCCAGTCCAACAGGACGATGGCGATGTTGTTGAGCATGATCGTGACGATCACCTCGTGCGCACCGGTGCGCACCTTCAGGATGCCCGGGATGAAGCCCATGATGGCGCCGCCGACGAAGCCGGCGGCCACCGCGAGCGGCAGGTGGACCACCAGTGGCAGGCCCGGGAAGTTGAACCCGACGTAGGCGGCGAACATGCCGCCCGCGATGACCTGGCCCTCACCGCCGATGTTGAACAGTCCTGCCCGGAACGGCAGGGCCACGGCGAGACCGGCAAGGATGAGCGGGGTGGCCGCCAACAAGGACTCGGTGATGCCGGTGCCGGAGCCCAGCGCGCCCGAGATCAGCGCGCCGTAGGCACCGGTGATCGCGTCCCAGGCCGCCGTGAAGAAGTCACTGGGGCGTGAGGTGACGTAGCCGAGGGCCTCACGTGACGCCTCGTCGGAGAAGGCGATCAGGACCGCGCCCACGACGAACGCCATGACGAACGCCAGGATGGTGACGGTCACGTTGGGGCCCGTGACGGCCATGATCAGGCGATCGCGCAGTGACTCCTCGCCCGTCAGGCGCTCCCCGGGGTCGACGCGCTCGTCGTCCAGTGTCGGTTGCATGTCCGAGCTCATGCCTCCACCTCTCCGTCTCCCCGACGTGGGGCATCGGCCCGGCGCGCTCGCTCACCGGCGTCCTGGTCACCGCCGGCACCCGGATTCGGCACACCGGACGGCCCGAACACCTCCTCGGGAGTGGCACCCGCCATCATCCGGCCGATGTCGCCCTTGTCCACCGGCATGTCGAAGGGTCCCACCAGGTGGCCGTGGAACATGACCGCCACGCGGTCCGCCAGCGCCAGCACTTCGTCCAGTTCCGACGACACGATCAGGACGGCCGTGCCCTCGTCGCGTTCCTCGACGATGCGCTTGTGGATGTACTCGATCGACCCGACGTCGACGCCGCGGGTGGGCTGGGCTGCCACGAGCAGCGCGTTGTCCTTGTCGAATTCGCGCGCGACGACCACCTTCTGCTGGTTTCCACCGCTCAGGGATCCGACCAGCGTGTCGGCCCCGGGGGTGCGGATGTCGTAGGCCTCGATGGCGTGGTCGGCATGCTCGCGGATCAGGCGGAACTGCATCAGGCCGCGTTGGGCGTAGGGCTCGCTGTTCCAGTGGTCCAGGACCAGGTTCTCCGCGATCGACATCCGTCCGACCAGGCCTTCGTTGTTGCGGTCCTGGGGGACGTGCCCGATGCCTCCACGCAACAGCTCGACACGACTGTGGTCCGACAGGTCGTCTCCGAGCAGCAGCATGCGGCCATCGTGGATCGGGTGCAGGCCCGTCACGGCGTTCACGAACTCGGTCTGGCCATTGCCCTCGACGCCCGCAACGGCCACGATCTCGCCGCGCCGCACCTGCAGGGTGATCCCCTGCACGACGTCGACGCCGTCCTCGTCGGCGATGTCCACGTCGTCGAGGTCGAGCACCACCTCCCCCGGGGACGACTGGGGCTTGTCCACGACGAGGTCCACGGGACGTCCAACCATCAACTCGGCAAGTTCCTCGTCACTGGCCGTGCGGGGATCGGCGGTGCCGACGATCTTGCCCCGTCGCAGGATGCTGATGCGGTCCGCGATCGCGCGGTGCTCACGCAGCTTGTGGGAGATGAACACCAGCGAGCGGCCGTCGTCACGCAGCTTGGCCATGGCCTCGAACAGGTCGTCGGCCTCCTGCGGCGTGAGCACTGCGGTGGGTTCGTCGAGGATCAACAGCTTGGCCTCGCGATAGAGGGCCTTGAGGATCTCGGCCCGCTGCTGCAGGCCCACGGGCAGGTCCTCGACCAGGACGTCGGGTTCCAGCGGCAGGTTGTGCTTGCGCGACAGGTCACGGACGGCGTCGTTGGCGGCCTGGCGGTCGAGGCGGCCCCCGACGTGCGCGAACTCCGTGCCGAGGGTGACGTTCTCGGCCACCGTGAAGACGGGCACGAGCATGAAGTGCTGGTGGACCATGCCGATGCCGGCGTCGATTGCGTCACCGGGGCCGTCGAAGTGGACGGGCTCGCCGTCGATCAGGATCGTGCCCTCGTCGGCCGAGTACAGGCCGTAGAGGATGTTCATCAGCGTGGACTTGCCGGCACCGTTCTCGCCGAGCAGGCCATGGATCTCCCCATCGCGCACGACCAGGTCGACGTGGTCGTTGGCGATCACGCCCGGAAACCGCTTGGTGATGCCCTGGAGTTCGAGTTGCATCGCTGCCACCTCCGTCGACTCGTGGACCATGACCGCCGCACCGGATGCTGACCGGGTGGCGGAACCACCGGCTGCCCGGCACGGGGGTTCCTGCGACGGCCGCTGGGGCCGTGCAGGAAGCCAACCAGAACTGGAGGCGCCGTGCCACGATTCGCGACGGCGGTTTTGCAGTCAACGCCGGCCGCACGTCGCGCTGGCAGTCGCGGCCGCCCACAGGACCGCGTCCCGAGATGCGGGCCAGGGAGCTGTCATGCGGGCATCGACGCGGTGGAATTGGGCAGGGCGCGGGCCGTGGTTGGACGGAGACGGACCGAGCCGGGCCGTGCGGACGCAGGAGCGAGGGCGGCGGTACCGACACGACGAGGGGCGACGCCGTCCGGCGTCGCCCCTCGTGGGTGATGCGGGTGGATCAGGCGTAGTCGGCCGAAGCCGTGGAGATGTCGCCCGCCATGATGCCCTCGCGCAGCTCGTCCAACGCCGTCTTGAGCTCGTCGGGGACCGCGTCCTCGTAGTCGTGGAACGGAGCGATGCCGACGCCGTCGTTCTCGAGCGTGCCGGTGTAGAGGCCACCCTCGAAGGAGTCGGTGGCAACCTGCTCGACGGTGTCGAGCACGGCCACGTCCATCTTCTTCTGGACCGACGTGAGCATCAGGTCTGCGTAGTCGGGTGCCGACTCGTAGCCGTCACTGTCGACCCAGATCAACCAGTCGTCGGCGGCGGACTCCTGCAGGGCCGCTGCCGTGCCCAGGCCCACCGGTCCGGCGACCGGCATGATGATGTCGGCACCCTCGGCCAGCATCTGGTCGGTCAGGTTGCGACCGTCGTCCTGGGACTCGAAGTTGCCGGTGAACTGCCCGTTCTCGCCATCCCAACCCAGCAGGTTGACGTCGGCGCCGTTCTCGGCGTTGTAGTGCCGCACGCCGGCCAGGAACCCGTCCATGAAGATGGTGACGGTCGGGAACGGCGCGCCGCCGTAGGTGCCCACGGTGCCGGTCTGGGTCATGCCGGCGGCCAGGTAGCCCGCCAGGAATGCGGCCTGGTCGGTGGCGAAGGTCAGCTCGCGGGCGTTGTCGAATTCGACGTCGCCGACGAAGTTGCCGTCTGCGTCGAAGTCGGCGAAGTCGTTGTCCACGATGGCGAAGAGCTGCTCAGGGTTGTTCTCGGCAGCGGCGCGCGTGGTCTCGCCCAGGGCGAAGCCGACGGTCACGATCAGGTCGCAGTCGTCGTCGAGGAAGGTGTTCATGTTGGGCTCGAAGTCCGGCTCGGCCGTGGATTCGAGCAGGTTTGCCTCGAAGCCGAACTCTTCCTCGGCCTGCTGCAGACCCTCCCATGACGTCTGGTTGAAGGAGCGGTCATCAACCCCACCAGTGTCGGTGATCATGCAGGACTTGCCGTCCGTGGTGGCCGCGGTCCCCGCCGCCTCGGTCTCGGACGCCATCTCGGTCTCGGACGACATCTCGGTTTCGGAGGACATCTCGGTCTCGGAGGCCATTTCGGTCTCGGAGGCTTCGTCGTCCGGGGCGTCGCCGCATGCGGCGAGGATGAGGGAAGCGGCGGCAATGCCCGCTGCCCATCGAAGGGAGGTGTTCATGTGGTTCTCCTGTGGTTGCCGGTGCGGGGTGCCGGCAGGTCTGTGGCACGTTCCAGCGGTGACACTGCGACCCAGTCGTGGCTCGTGGATGTCGTGCCGCCCCCGCGGGGGTACGACCCCGGCCATGTGGTACGAGCATGGTAGTGGGATCGGGGAGGTGTCGTGCGCAGGGCCGACCAATGACCGCGAGACGCGCGGTCCGTGCGCTCCGAGACACGATCGGTTCCACGGCGACCTGGTCGCGACGACGCTGCGGCACCGATCCCCGGCGCATCGTCTGCCGACCGCACCCCAGCCCCCGAACGCTGGCCCCGAACGCTGGCCCCGAACGCTGGCGCGAAACGCTGGGGGGA
>DATFMD010000044.1:0-3816 GCA_035267125.1 Nitriliruptoraceae bacterium
CCGCTGGCATGGTCGCCAACGCTGCCCTGGCGGCGCTCGACCTCGCCGACTGAGCCTGCCCGGAGTCCCCCGGATCACGACCCGGACACCGCCAGCACCACTGCCACACGACACACACGACCGCTGACAGCACGAGCACCACCGGACCGCGAAGGAGCCCCGATGCCCACCTCCCACGACAACCTCCACCGCCCCGGTCGTCGCCACACCTCCCGCACCGCGCCGGTGATCCCGCCGATCTACCAGACCACCACGTTCGAACTCGACGACCGTGCCTACGAGGACATCCAGGGCACCGGTGGACTGCACGAGACGTGGTACTCGCGCTTCTCCAACCCGACCGTGTCAGCGGCCGCCGAGGAAGTGGCGAGGTTGGAGCAGGCGGACCACGGGCTGGCCACGGCCAGTGGCATGGCCGCGATCGCGACCACGCTCATGACGGTGCTGGAGACGGGCGACACCGTGGTGGCGTCACGACAGGTCTACGGCGACACCGGTGACCTGCTCGAACGCGACCTGACCCGCCTCGGGATCAGGATCGTGCGCGTCGACGCCTTCGACACCCAGGGCTGGCTGGACGCCATCGAGGCGCACCGTCCCCGCGTGGTCTACGGCGAAACGCTGTCCAACCCGCAGTTGCGCGTCATGGACATCCCGACCGTGGCGGCGGCCGCGCACGAGGTCGGTGCGACCGTCATCATCGACAACACCTTCGCCACCCCGTACTGCACAAAGCCGCTGGAGCTCGGGGCAGACGTCGTCGTTGAATCGGCGACCAAGTTCCTGTCCGGGCACTCCGACGTCGTCGCCGGCGCGATCGGCACCCGTGACGTCGAGCTGCACGAGGCCATCCAGCGGCGCATCATCACCTTCGGCGGATCGTTGGACGCCCACGCCGCCTTCCTCGTCTGGCGCGGGTTGCGCACCTTCCGGGTGCGACTGGCCGAATCGGTGGGCGTTGCCACGGCACTCGCAACCGACCTGGCCGCGATGGACGACGTCACCGCCGTCATCCACCCCAGTCGGTCCGACCACCCGGATGCCGACGTCGTCGACCAGGTGCTCACCGGCGCCCCCGGGGCGATGCTGACCTTCGTGGTCGCAGGCGGCGACGACCGGGCGCTGCGCCTGGTCCGCAACCTCGAGGTCGCCGTCGAGGCCACCAGCCTGGGTGGCGTCGAGACGCTGGCGAGCCTGCCGTTCAACTCCTGGCACTTCAACATGACCGACCAGGAACGGCTCGAGGCCGGCATCCTGCCCGGCATGGTCCGCCTCGCGATCGGGCTCGAGGGCCACGAGTTGTTGCACCACGACCTGGCCAACGCCATCAAGGCCAGCGCCTGACACCGGGCTCGGGCATCCTGCCTGGTCCGCGTCCGCTGGAGTCTGCCATGCCCGTCGTCCCGCGCTTCCACCTCGCCATCCCGGTCGACGACCTCGACGCCGCGATCCACTTCTACGGCGACGTCCTGGGCTGCCGAGCCGGTCGGCGCTCGTCGGCGTGGGCCGACTGGGACTTCCACGGCCACCAGCTGGTGACCCACGTGGCCCCGCGCCCGGGCCCGGCCGCCCACAACCAGGTCGACGGCCACGACGTCCCGGTCCCCCACTTCGGCCTGCTGTTGGAGGTCGACGCGTTCCACGACCTGGCGGCGCAGCTGCACGCCGCCGGCACCGAGTTCGTGATCGAGCCCCACCTGCGGTTCGATGGTCAACCCGGCGAGCAGTGGACGATGTTCCTGCACGACCCGGCCGGCAACGCGATGGAGTTCAAGGCCTTCGCCGACGACGACCAGGTCTTCGCCTCGTGATCGCGCCCACCCTCGGCCCAGCAAGAGGAGTTCCCATGAATGCACCCCATGAGCAGACCCACGACACCGCACGGCGGGGCGACCTGGTGGGTGCGTCATGATCCTGGTGACGGGAGCCAACGGACTGGTCGGGTCGTTCGCGTGCCGCGCGCTGGTCGACCGTGGCCAGCAGGTCCGGGCGCTGGTACGGCGATCCGGCACCGCCCCCGACCTGCCCGGCGTGACCGAGGTGGTGGGAGAGTTCGACGATCCGACGACGGCCGCCGAAGTCGTCGACGGTGTCACCGCGGTGGTGACGACGGTCGCACCGATGGGGGCCGACCACGCCACCCAGCACCGGGTCACGGTCGACGGCACGATGACCCTGGCAACCGCCGCTCGCGATGCCGGTGTGGCACGGTTGGTGCACGTGTCCACCTGCGCCGTCTACGACCGCCGCCCCGGCCAGGGGGACGCTGACGAGGACGCCCCGATGGTCGGCGACGACGCCGGTGCCTACGCCGTGACCAAGCGCGACGCGGATCTCGCGTTGACCGATCTCGACGGGATCACCCGAGTCCTGGTCCGACCGCCGGCCATCCTCGGTCCGGGAGAGACGTCGGTCTGGAACACGTTGCGCCCTGCCGATGTCGCCGCGAATCCCGACGCGCGGCGGGTCAACCCGGACAAGACCTTCGCCTGGGTCCACGTCGGCGACCTGGCACGCTTCCTGGCGTCGATGGCCGCGCCGGGACCTGCGGGTCCGGGGGCCGCAGGCGTTCCCGGACCACGCGAGGGAACCGTCACGGCGGTCAACGTGGCTGGTTCGGACGTCACCTGGCGCGACTACATGGGACCCGTGGCCGACGCGGTCGGCGTCACGCCAGCCTGGACCGACGAGCCCGCCTGGACCGGCGCCATCCTGGCCACCAGGGCGCGGTCGTGGGGCTGGCATCCGACCGTCGACTTCGCCACCGCAATGGGCGAACTGGTGGCCGGACTGGGCGAGACGCCTGGTGATCGAGCCTGAACGACCGCCAGGTCGTTGCGGGGCCCACCACCGACCAGGGGATGATGTCGACGTCGCACGGCAGGCAGCCGAGTCGCACGGCAGGCAGCCGAGCATCGTGCTGTGAGCCGTGACAGGACGCCGCCCGAGTGTCGACGACCCCGGGGATGACCGGGACGCGGGTGGGCCACGACTGCCAGTAGGGTCGACACGCGCAAGGATCCTTCCCACACCACCAGGGCCCATCGATGACCGCTGCATCGCCGGCGCGCCAGGACAGGCAGGACGACTCGCTGCCGCCGCCCAACCCTCGCTCCGTGGTGGTCCTGACGGTGACGGCCATCGTGCTGGTGTCGTTGTCGATGCGCAGTCCCGTGACCAGTCTTGGTGCGCTCCTGTCGGACGTGCGCGAGGCGGTCGGCATCGGCGCGGGCCTGGCCGGGTTCCTGACCTCCGTGCCTGCCCTGGTCTTCGGCGTGGCCGGCGCATCGGTACCCCTGATCGCGAGGCGCCTGTCCAACGGCAAGATGGTGACTGTGTCACTGCTCGTGCTGACCATCGGCACGGCCGTGCGGGCGGCCGGCGGCAGCGCCCTGCTGGTGGCAGGAACCCTGCTGGCAATGACTGGCATCGGCATCATCAACGTGCTGCTGCCGGTGATCGTGCGGTCGTCGTTCCCGCGTCGCCAGGGCTGGCTGACCGGCATCTACGTGTCGACCTTGCAGGTCGGGGCTGCCGCCGCGTCGGCCCTGTCGGTCCCGATCATGGTCGCATCCGGCAGTTGGCGCGCCGGACTTGCCCTGTGGGCGGTGCCCGCAGCACTCGCGTTGGTGGTGTGGTTGCCAACCAGTCGCGTCGTGTCCAGCGATGGTCGGCGTGCCCACGCGACCAGTTCGCTCGACTGGCCGTCGCTGCTGCGCGACCGCACGGCCGTCGGCCTGACCGTGCTCTTCGGGGTCCAGTCCCTGGCCGCCTACGTCGTCATGGGCTGGCTGCCGACGGTGCTTCGCGACGCCG
>DATFMD010000045.1:0-8637 GCA_035267125.1 Nitriliruptoraceae bacterium
TGTCGTGGAAGCGATGGGCAGGGTGGTCGTCGAACCAGACACGTTCGACGACGCGACCGCGCAACCGGGGCTCCAGTTGCCGGCGGACGGACTCGACCTCGGGCAGTTCGGGCATGCGCGGCACCGTACCGACGGGCAGCACCGTCGCGGGCAGAAGGGGCGCCGTGGGCCCCGGGGGCTTCCCGCCCGCGCGATGCCGGGCGTCGCGCCGGTCCCATAGCCTCGTCGCATGCCCCAGCCCACGTCGTCTTCGCCCTCCTCACCGCCGTCCCCACCGGGGTCCGGCGCAGGCTCCGGCGGCCGCGCACGTCGCGCAGACGGCCGCCCCGAGAACGCGCGGCCGCGCGACCGCACCGGGCGTCCGCTGGCCCACGACACCGACGAGACCGCGTTGGCCGTCGAGTTGGATCCGGCCACGGTGGAGGAAGCCCTGGCACTGGGGATGCAGCGGTGGCAACAGCAACGGTTCTTCGAGGCCCATGAGCTGTTGGAGCACGTGTGGCACTGGTCGATCGAGGACAAGGCCTTCTGGCAAGGCGTCATCCAGGTGGCGGCCGCATTCGTGCACCATCAACGTGGCAACCCGCTGGGCGTGGTCAAGACCATCGACAAGGCGGCCCCGAAACTGGAGGGTGTCCCCGACGACCACCACGGCATCGACGTCGCCGGGCTGCGGGACTGGTGCACCGCGACGAGGGCTGCGCTGGTGGACGACCCCGATGCGCCCGTCCCCGTGCCCGTCGTGGCCGCAGATCCCGGGCAGGTGTTCCTCGAGCGGGGGCGCAGCTCCACGGCCCTGGAACGGCGTGGCGCCGCCCATCGGGGCACGATGCCCGCCGCGGGGGACCGCCCATGAGGCCTCGAAACTCGGGTGAGGCGTCTGGCGACCCGCCCACTGATCCCGCCGCACCCGACCAGGCCGAACCCCGGGTGCAGGGCGATGCGCCACCGGGTGGGATCGACAGGTTCGACCGGTCGCCGCCCGACGTCGCAGCATGGACCGGCCTGCCCGATGACCTGTTCGCACGCGTCGCCGCCCACGCCCGTCGCGGACTGCAGAAGCTCGACACGGTGCACACGACGCCGGAGGTGAAGCGCCTGCTGGCGATTCCACCGTCGAAGCTGGTCAAGGGTGGCGGTCGGCGTCGTCTCGTCGCGGTCATGGCCGCCGGCGGCCCGGTCTGGCTGGCAATCCGGACCCGGCTGGACACCGACCCGGAACTCGAGGCCGAGCTCGCGGGTGCACTGGGGATGGGACCGGACACGGCCGGGGCGGGAGACGACGCCCTGCGGGACCAACTCGACGACGCCGAGCGACAAGTGGACCGGATGCGCGGCCAGCGCGACGATGCCCGCAGCCGACGTGACGAACTGGGAGACCAACGCGATCTCGCCCGACGGGAACGCGACGAGGCGCGCGCACGACTGGATGGGGCCATCGGGCGCGAAACGGGAATGCAGCGCAGAATCGAGGAACTGGAGCACCAGGCTGCGCAGTGGCGCGCCCAGGTCGACGAGATGACCACGGCGGCCGCGGCGGCCGACCAGGCCCTGCGACGGGCCGTCGAGCGTGAGGCCAGGCGCTCTGCGAGTCAGCAGGTCGGGTTGGAGCGGGAACTGGCGACTGCGCGGCGAGACCTCGACCGAGCGAATCGCGAGGTGCGCCGCCTCGCGCGAACACGGCAGGGAACGTCTTCATCGACGCCTGGGTCGCGGGACGCGGCAGGTGGTGGTTCCTCGAACGGTCGGCCCGTTGGCGGCACCGGCACGGCGGGCCGGCCCGAGGGGTTGGGTGGCGATGGCGACCTGCCATCCCCGGTCGATGCGCCCGACGTCGTGGTCCCGGGACGGCCATCCCGACTGCCGGCTGGCGTCCGCCTCGACACGCGCGAGGGTGGCGCTGCGCTGTTGACGCCCGGCCGGGTCGTCCTGGTCGACGGCTACAACGTCACGCGGTCCCAGAAGCCCGACATGTCGCTGGAACAACAGCGGCGATGGCTGGTCGACGGGGTGGCCAATCTCGCGACCCGTCTGAGACTCGATGCCACGATCGTGTTCGACGCACACGATCACGGTGCGGGCGGTCCGGCACCGCGGCGGCGCGGCGTCACCGTGGCGTGGTCGCATCCCGGCATCACCGCCGACGACGAACTCGTCCTGGCGGTCGAGGCGATGGACCGGACGACGCCGGTGGTCGTGGTGACCGACGACCGGGAACTTCGTGGTCGGCTGGCCGCCCTCGGCGTCGACCTGCTGCACACCAACGTGCTGGCCTGGTTGCTGTAGGACCCGCGAGCGTGGCCGGAGGCGGCCTCGCGACCCGTGCCGGGGCGGGCGACGACCGCGCACAGGGATGACCATCCCCGGGCGATCACCGACGACGTCGGCGAGAGCCGCACCGAAGTAGATTGTGGACACCGACCCTGCCCGACGCGTGCCAAGGATCCCGCCCATGACCGACCATTCCACCGTCCAGCCCGGGGCCGAAGCCTGGACCGCCAACGGAAGCGGCGATCGCGCTGCTACCGCGGTCGTGCTGGTCCACGGGTTCACCGGCAACCCCAAGGCGACCCGTCCGCTGGGCGAGATGCTCAACGATGCGGGGTTCAGCGTCGATGTCGTGCGGCTCCCGGGGCACGGCACGAGTCCGAAGGACATGGGCACGACCCGATGGTCGCACTGGCGGACGGCGGTCACCCATGCCCTCGACCGTGCCCTGGGCGAACACGACCGCGTCATCCTGCTGGGCCACTCGATGGGCGGGACCCTGACGCTCGACCTGGCGGCCCACCGCGACGACATCGCCGCCGCGATCGTCATCAATCCCCTCATCGCCGCGCCCCCCAACCCGCTCGCCAAGGTGGCACCGATCCTGCAACACCTGTTGCCGATGGTGTCGCGCTCGGTCGCCGGCATGCCCACGGATGACATCGCCCGCCCGGACGTCTCCGAGGACGCCTACCCCCGGGTGTCGACCAAGGCCAGCCAGTCGTTGCTCGAGGCCCTGGGGCCGGTGCGGGCCGACCTCGCCATGCTCACGGTGCCGTTGCTGGTCGTCTCGTCCCGCGTCGACCACACGGTCGACCCGGTCAACAGCGACATCCTGGTCGACGAGGTCGGATCCAGCGACGTGCAGCGCGTCATGCTCGAGCGGTCGTGGCACGTGCCGCAGTTGGACTGGGAGCGCGAAGAGGTCGAGCAGGCGGTACGCGACTTCGTCGTCGGTGTCCACGAGGCCGCGGTCGAGGTCGCAGCCACCTGATCGGCGGGACGCGGCATCCCCAGCCGGGCGCCGATGCGTGCGGATTGTCCGGATGTCGAGTGCGACCCGGTGGCCAGTAGCCTCGGCCGCACGTGAACGATGCACGTCGATGACGCAGGAGCCACGATGACCCGGGTGCTGCTCGTGACCGGCAAGGGTGGTGTCGGCAAGACCACCGTCGCCGGTGCCACTGCCATGCGTGCTGCTGCCCTTGGCGACGACGTGCTGGTGACCTCCACCGACCCGGCACATTCGCTCGGGGACCTGTTCGACGTCGACCTCGGCGACGAACCACGCACGGTCGCGCCGCGGGTCCGCGCCCTGCAGTTGGACGGCCAGGCCCGACTGGAGCGCCACTGGGCAGACGTGCGGGACTGGCTGGTGGAGGTGTTCGTCGCCGGCGGCGTCGACCGCGTCCAGGCCGGTGAACTCGTCCTGCTCCCCGGCATGGACGAGTTGTTCGCGCTGCTGGACGTCCAGCAGCGCGTCGCCGCGGGCGACCATGACCTGGTGGTCGTGGACTGTGCGCCGACCGCCGAGACCCTGCGCCTGCTCGCGCTCCCGGAGGCGCTGGCCTTCTACACCGATCGCCTGCTCGGACCGAGCCGGCGGCTGGCGCGGCTCGTGCGCCCGGTGACGCGATCGGTGGTGGGGGTTCCCGTGCCCGACGACCACGTGTTCTCGACCGTCGACGACATCCATCGTCGCCTGACCGAGGTGCGCGACCTGTTCACCGACCCCGACCGCACGAGCGTGCGGCTGGTGATGACCCCGGAACGCCTGGTGGTGGCGGAAGCCATGCGCACGGCCACCGCCCTGTCGCTGTTCGGGCATGCGGTGGACGCCGTGATCGTCAACCGTGTCCTGGCCACGCAGGAACCGGGATCGACGCTGGCAGGGTGGCAGGACCAGCAGGCCGAACACCTGGCCACGATCGACGATGCCTTCCCGACGACCATGCGACTGCGCGTGCAGTGGCAGCAGCGAGAACCCATCGGCGTCGACGCGTTGGCTGCGCTTGGCCACGACCTGTACGCCGACCTCGATCCGCGTGACCGCCTGTCGACGCCACCCCGGATCGAGGTCGTGGCCACCGAGTCGGGTGCGCGCGTGTCCGTTCCGCTGCCATTCGCCAGCCGTGGCGACCTCGACCTGCATCGGCGTGGCAGTGACCTGCACGTCACGGTCGGCTCGGTCAAGCGCGTGATCTCGCTGCCGCCGTCGCTGGCCACCTACGAGGTCGCCGGCGCGGGGCTGTCGGACGGGACGCTGGTCGTGCGGTTGCAGCCGGCACCGACGCAGGTGCCGTCCCAGGTCACGAACGTCGCCTCGTGAGTGCCCGCGAAGGCGTTGACGAGCAGGCGTCCATCGACGAGCACGTGGGCGTCGAGGACGTGGGCGTCGACGAGCACACGGCTTCCGGTCAGGACGACGCACGCGGTGACGACGCACCCTGGTGGCGGTCACGGGCCGACCGGATGGACGCCGCCGAGGATCCCGTTGCGCTGCACCTCGCCGCCCGCAACGGCGTGGCCGTGGGCGACGCCGCCACCGACGCGGATGCGGCCGACGTGGGCGACCCACCCGCCGACGCGGATGCGGCCGACGTGGGCGACCCAGCTGCCGAATCGGATGCTGCCGAAGCGGGTGCACCTGTCGGGGCGCGTGCCGGCTTCGGGGCGGGTGGAGGCGTTGGCGGGGCACCGATCGGTGTCGGAGCGGCCCCTGGCGACGCGCACGCCGGCGACGGCGACGCCCGGGATCGACGGGAGCCACACGACGACGAACACCTCTCGGCCCCCGGCGGAGACGCTCCCACGGGCGCGCAGGCCCATCCCAGCGACTGCGAGGTGTGCCCGATCTGCCGAGGCCTTGCCCACGTACGCGCCACCCACCCGGAGTTGGCCGAGCACCTGGTCGCGGCCGCACGGCACCTCACGCTGGCCATGCGTGAGGTCGTCGACACCATCGGGGCGGCGGCGGACTCGCCGGCCGGCCAGTCAACGCCGGGGGAGTCGTCTGACCGACCCGAGCGATCCGGGCACCCCGAGCGATCAGCGCACCCGGAGCGACCCGTCCGCGGGGACCGCGCACGAGCGGCACGACCTGCCCGAACTGGCCGTGCACGCCCGGGCGCATCACCGGCGGCCCGTGGCTTCGAGTCCATTCCGCTCGACGACGTCGGCGGCGCGGCCGACACCCACGAGATGGAGGACGAGGAATGACGGAGTCAGCACAGCCGTCGGCGCCCCCGGCGGTCGGCATCGACATCGGTGGGACGCGGTTGCGCGTGGCGGTGGTCGACGGCGAGGGTGCCGTCGACAACCCGGCCGAGTTCGCCACGCCGGTGCCCGTGGGAACGGACCCCAGGGCAGCTGCCGATGCCCTGGTCGCGGCGCTGGCCGCTGCGATCGAGCACGCCGACAGTGGTGGCGATCTGTCCGTCGGCATCGGCTTCGCCGGCACCATCACCAGTGAGGGCCGGGCCATGTACGGACCCAACGTGTCGACGCGGGACGTGCCCATCAGGGATTCCGTGACGTCCGCAACCGGCAGGACGGACGTCACCGTCATCAACGATGCGAACGCGGCAGCCTGGGGGGAGTATCGATTCGGTGCCGGTCGTGCAGTCGACGACATGGTCATGCTGACGCTTGGGACCGGCGTGGGGGGTGGCATCGTCGTCAATGGCCAACTCGTGGAGGGCATGCAGGGATTCGGTGGCGAACTCGGCCACATCACGCTGGTGGCCGACGGTTGGGAGTGCAACTGCGGCAACCGCGGCTGCCTGGAGGCGTACGCATCGGGTCGATCCCTGATCCGTCACGCCACGGACCTGTTGGCAACCGGCCGTCCGTCGAGCCTGGCCGACCGTGACCTCACGCCGGCCGACGTCAGCCATGCCGCCGCGGCCGGCGACGAGTTGGCGATCAACGCCATCGAGGCCGCGGCGCAGTGGCTGGGCATCGGCATCACCAGCCTCGTCAACGTGCTCGATCCAGCGATGGTCGTGGTCGGTGGTGGGGTCACCGACCACGTCGCGAGGTGGCTGCTGCCGGCGGCCGCCGCGGTCGTGCCCCGACGGACGGTCGGCCATGTCAACCGCCGGCACCCGGAGATCGTGACCGCCGAACTGGGCGACAACGCCGGCGTCATCGGCGCGGCCGACCGTGCCCGTCTCGTGGCGGCCCGATCGTGATGGACGACTTTCCCCGTCTCCACGCCCGCACCCAGCGCTTCACCCTCGGACGACCACGTGCGATCGAGGTCACCCAGGATGGCTCGGCGGTGTGGTTCCTGGCCTCCGATGCGGGCGATGACCCGGTGCACCACCTGTGGCGTCACGACGTCGCCGCGGCCGTCACTGCCAAGGTCGTCGACGCACGCAGGCTCGATGTCGACCCCGACACGCTCACCGCTGCAGAGCGCGCCCGACGGGAACGAGCCCGAGAGGGTGGCGGCGGCATCACGTCCTTCACCACCGCGGCGGGCGGTGACGTGGTGGCCTTCGCGGTCGGTGGCGTTGCGTTCGTTGCCGACCGGGCCGGCACCGTCGTGACGGTCGAGTCGGACGGCCCCGCGCACGATCCGCGACCTTCGCCTGACGGTCACCGCCTGGCGATGGTCGTCGGGCGCAGTGTCCACGTTGCCGGCGTGCCGATCGAGCAGCCTGGCGGCGGCGAACCGGTGCGCCTGGTCGGCGATGCCGCAGTCGCGGTCGAGGTGGTGGGTCCGGATGACCGGGAACCCGACACCGTGTCGTGGGGACTCGCCGAGTTCGTCGCTGCAGAGGAGATGGGGCGCGGCCGCGGCTTCTGGTGGGCGCCCGACGGGACCTCGTTGCTGGTGGCGCGCGTCGACGAGTCCGACGTGGCCCGTGCCTGGTTGTCGGACCCGGTCCATCCTCGGACGTCACCCCGGTCGCACCGCTATCCGTTCGCCGGCACGATGAACGCCACGGTCGACCTCCATCTCGTCGATCTCGACACCGCCGACGTGCCCACCGCGGGTGTCGGCGGCGATGGCTCGTCTGCCGCCGGCGTGGTGACGGGGCGACAACCGCGGCCGGTCGGTGGCGACCGCGACCACTACATGACCGCCGTGTCGTGGTCGGCCGACGGTCCCGCCCTGGTGACGTGGCAGGACCGAGCCCAGCAGACCATGACCGTGACCACGCTGGACGTGGACACCGCCACGCTGTCCACACGTCGCTCGATCACCGGCCGGCCATGGGTCGAACTGGTCCCCGGGTCGCCGGCATGGGCCGGCGATGCACTGGTCACCGTCGAGGCCTGCATGGACATGGGGCCCGAAGGAACGCATGCGGTGGTCGTGGACGGGGAACCCGTGTCGCCACCGGGCCTGCAGGTGCGCAGTGTCGAGGAGGTCACTGCCGCCCGTGTCGAGGTGCGGTGTTCGCGCGAGGATGCGACATCCATCGAGGTGGTGGCGATCGACCTGGCCAGCGGCGCGATCACCGACGTGGCTGGCGGTGCCGGTGTGCACGCGGTCGAGCGCGGTGGCGACACGCTCGTGGTGACGTCGACCACCCTCGAGCAGGCACCGACCGTGACCGTCAGGACGCCCACCGGCGACGTCGACCTGCCGGATCGGTCACTGGACGTGCCCTCGGGCCCGCCGGTGCGGCTCCTGACGCTCGGCGACGACGCGTTGCGGGCCGGCCTGGTGACACCCGACGGCCCCGGCCCGTTCCCGGTGCTGCTGGATCCCTACGGCGGCCCGCACGCCCAACGTGTGCTCCGGGCCCGCACCACCTGGTCGGTGGCCCAGTGGTTCGCCACCCGGGGATTCGCCGTGCTGGTGACCGACAATCGCGGCGCGCCGGGTCGATCGCCGGCGTTCGAGCACGCCGTCGCCGGCGACTTCGCGGACGGTGTGCTCGCCGACCAGGTGGCGGCGCTGCAGGCGGCCGCTGCGCTCGACGATCGCCTCGACCTGGACCGGGTCGGCATCCGAGGCTGGTCGTTCGGCGGCTACCTCGCTGCGTTGGCGGCCCTGCGACGGCCCGACGTCTTCCACGCCGCCATCGTCGGCGCCCCCGTGACGGACTGGCAGCTCTACGACACCCACTACACGGAGCGGTACCTGGGTCATCCCGACGACCAGCCGGACGCCTACCTCGCGTCGTCGTTGGTGGACCAGGCCGGCGAACTCGTCGGGGCGATCTCGACGGATCGACCGGTCCCGATGCTGGTGATCCACGGCCTCGTGGACGACAACGTGGTGGTGGCACATTCGCTGCGCCTGTCGGGTGCCCTGCTGGCGGCCGGTCACCCGCACCGGTTCCTGCCGTTGTCAGGCGTCACCCACATGACCCCCCAGGAAGTGGTCGCCGCGAACCTGCTCACCAGCCA
>DATFMD010000046.1:0-9594 GCA_035267125.1 Nitriliruptoraceae bacterium
CGACCCGCTGGCTGGTTCGGGAATGCCGTGGTGGCCGGCCACGAGCAGGCCGGGGTCGCCGGCGGGCGCGAGGTGGATGCGGTCGTCGACCAGTCGGGGCAGCAACGTGCGGATGCCGCGTCGTTCCATCGCCGCCAGCGCCGACGCCGGGTCGAGTTCATGACCGGTTGCGCGATACAGCGCCGCGGTGTGGGCGCGCCGGACGCTGCCCAGGGTCAGCAGTCGCTCGGACACTCGCCGCGAGGCCGCTGCCTGCAGGTCGGTGTCCAGTTGGCGGGACATGCGAACGACCGAATCGCGCAGTTGGTCCTTGGCGCGTCGGATGTCGTCGTCGGTGGCCATCGTCCCTCCGTTGCCATCCGATTGTCCCGGGATGATCCCACGACACAAAGTAGGCTGGGCCCAGCCGCCGCGTGCGCACCCCGTGCCGCCCGCCCCGTGGGGAACGCGAGCCTGGTTGCTGCCGCGGCACGGCACCGACGCAGTCGCCGTCGGCAGTCACCGATGCGGATGCAGACCCCGGACGAGAACGAGGAGCACCCATGACCACGCGCAAGGCCGTCATCCCGGCGGCTGGCTACGGGACCAGGTTCCTGCCTGCCACCAAGGCCGTGCCCAAGGAGATGCTGCCCATCGTGGACCGGCCCACCATCGAGTACATCGTCGCGGAGTGTGCGCGCTCCGGTCTCGACGACGTGCTGCTCGTGACGGCTGCCGGCAAGGATGCCATCCAGGACCACTTCGATCGCGCCCTGGAACTGGAGGCAGCGCTTGAGGCGAAGGGCAAGCAGGAACTGCTCGACGAGGTCGTGGCGCTGGCCGACCTCGCGCATGTCCACAGCGTGCGGCAGGGCGAGCAGTTGGGGCTGGGACACGCGGTCGCCCAGGCCCGGGAGCACGTCGGGGGCGAGTCCTTCGCCGTGTTGTTGGGCGACGACCTGGTCGATCCCGACGACGACCTGCTGGTCCGCATGGTGGCGGCCCACGAGGACACCGGCCTGGCGGTGGTCGCACTGATGCAGGTGGCGGACTCCGAGGTCGACAAGTACGGCATCGCCGCAGTCGAGGACGAGCAGCCCGACGACGGGGTGTTCCGCATCACCAGCCTGGTCGAGAAGCCCGACCTGGCCGATGCGCCGTCCAACCTCGCCGTCATCGGCCGCTACGTCCTTCCTCCCAGCATCTTCGATGCCCTGGACGCGACCGAACGTGGTGCCGGTGGCGAGATCCAGTTGACCGACGCGCTGCAGGCACAGGCCGCAGAGACACCCATCGTCGGGATCCGGCTGGACGGTGTGCGCCATGACGCCGGCGACAAGCTCGGCTTCCTCAAGGCGACCCTGGACTATGCCCTGCGAGACGACGAACTGGCCGAACCGCTGGCCGCGCACCTGCGCGAACTGGTGGCGTCGCCGCGGCTTGCCGGCAACGACACGGGGGAGGTGTCGCGATGAGTGTCTTCGTCGGAGATGGCCGCACGCAACTGGTCGACCCCGCCAACCTGCGCTCGGTCGACAAGCAACGCCGCCTCGTCATCCGGGCTCTGCCGTCGCCACGCAAGGTCCAGGTGGCCACGGCTGATGCGCTCGACCTCGTGCTGGCCTCCGACGTGGCGGCCGGGACCGACCTGCCGGCCTTCACCAACTCCGCGATGGACGGGTGGGCGGTCGTGGCCGCCGACGTGGCCGCAGCCACCGGCGACACCCCGGTGGCGTTGCGCGATGGCGGCAGGGTCCATGCCGGGCCGACCTCCGACGAGGGGGCGGACAGCGTGACGGCGGGCACCACGGTCGCAGTCATGACCGGTGCGCCCCTGCCCGACGGCGCCGATGCGGTCGTGCCGGTCGAGCACACGACCGGCGCAGCCGACGGTGCCATCGCCATGCACGTCGCAGTCGAGCCCGGCCGGCACGTGCGGTCGGCAGGCGAGGAGATCAGCGCCGGCACGGTGCTGTTGCGCGCCGGTCACCGCATCACGGCAGCCGACATCGGGGTCCTGGTCGCGACCGGGGTGGACCAGGTCACGGCCGTGGCACGACCGCGGGTGGGCATCCTGACCACGGGCGACGAACTGGTGCCCGCCGGCACGACCCTGGAACCGGGCCAGATCCACGACAGCAACGGACCCATGCTGGCCGCGATGGTTGCCGATGCCGGTGCCGACCCGGTCCGTCGTGGCCCGATCCCCGACACGATGACCGCGCTGACACGGGCCCTCGAGGACATCGTCGACGACGTCGACGTCGTCATCATGTCCGGCGGCGTCTCGGCCGGCGAACGCGACCACGTCGCCGCGGCGATCGGCCAGTTGGGCGAGGTCGAACGAACCAGGTTGGCGATGCGCCCCGGCATGCCCCAGGCGTTGGGTCGCATCGGCTCGACGACGGTCATCGGCCTGCCCGGCAATCCGGTGTCCTCGTTCGTGTCCTTCGAAGTGTTGGTGCGGCCGGCGCTGCGGCTGCTCGCCGGGCGCAAGGACGTGCTGCGCCCCTCGGTCACGGGCGTGCTCGACGAGGCGGTGACCTCGCCGGAAGGCAAGCTCGAGTTCGTCCGGGTCCGCCTGGCGCGCCGGAAGGGGACCTGGCATGCGACCCTTGCAGGCGGCCAGGGCAGTCACATGATCGGCGCGCTGTCGCGTGCTGATGCACTGGCCGAGGTGCCCGAGGACGCCACCGAGCTGGCGGCCGGATCCTCGATCCGCCTCCACCTGCTGGTGTCGTGAGCACGGGGGCGGACGCGATGCCCGATGGGACGGGTGACACCGGTCGACCCGGGTCGAGACGCGACGGCCTGACCCACCTCGACGAGGACGGTCACGCGCACATGGTCGAGGTCGGCGCCAAGCCGATCACTGCGCGGACGGCCGTTGCTCGGGCCACGGTCGTGATGGCGCCGGCGACGGCAGCGCGGGTGGCGGGTGGCGACCTGCCCAAGGGCGACGCCCTCCCGCTGGTGCGCCTGGCCGGGATCCAGGCCGCGAAACTCACCCCGCAACTGATCCCGTTGTGTCACCAGGTCGCCGTGACGTCGGTCGAGGTCACCGTCGACGTCGATGCCGGTGCCGGCCGCGTCGACATCGTCGCCACGGCGCGGGCCCGTGATCGCACCGGGGTCGAGATGGAGGCGATGACCGCGGCAAGCGTCGCCTCGTTGGCGCTCTACGACATGGTCAAGGCGGTGCAACGTGATGTGCGCGTGACCGAAGTGGTGCTGGTCAGCAAGTCGGGTGGTCGGTCGGGGGACTGGCACGCCGACGAGTGACACCGTGGTCGCTGTTTCCAGCGTGGCGCAACGCTGTGCGAGTGGACGATGGTGGGGGTGTCGTCTCGATGGCCGGGGTCATGTGGACGGGGGGAGGGGTGTCATCGTGATGGTGGAGTGTGCCACCATCGTCTGAGTGAGCAACTTGTCGCGTCAGGTGCTTTCGCTTTGGAGTGTGCGGGGCTATGTTCTGAGGAACCGACTGGTGTAGTTCCATGGATGTAGTTCTGCGCACCATGCCCGGGTCGCACCTCCGAATCGGCGGTGACGCATGACGCCGACACAGGTCGTGACACTGGGCGCGCTGGCCGTTGCCTGGCTCGCGATTGCCTTCCCGCTGGCCATGCGGACTCGGTCCGAGTCGCTGGCGGGGACCATCACCGGCTTCAACCAGGCGATGTCCGTCCTCGAACCGAAACTGAAGGCACCGACCGTGTCCGCAGCCTCCCCACACTACGCCGCGCACCGTGAGCAGTCCTCGACGCTGCACCTGCTGCGGCGCCTGTTCGCAATGGCCGTCCTGACCACGCTCGCCCTGGCCGTGGCGGCGGTGATGTGGGGGACCGTGTTCGTTCCCCTGTTCGTGATCTCGCTCGTGGCGACCGGCGCCTACGTGTCGTTGCTGCGACGCCGCAAGATCGAACAGGATCGCGCCAGGGCCGTCATCACGTCGATTCGCGATGGAGCCCACCTGTCCCAACCGACACGGCGGCCCGCCTCCCTGCCCACGGCGGTCGGCCAGGGCACCGTCTCGAGTGACATCCGCCACGGCGGTCTGGACCACGGGCGTGGCGACGCCGGGTCCTCTCGCACCGGAGCCTCCCGCAGCGACATGCGCGTCATGGGTGCGCCCCAACGAGGAGACGCCGGGTCCTATCGCAGTGACGTGCGCGTCCTTGCCGGCCAGCAGCGCATCCAGGCCTACCACGGCTTCGACGTCCTGGACTGACCGTTCCCGCCGGGCCTTGTCGATCGCTCGGCTGCTTCGTGCTGCTCGGTTGGTGCGTGCCGCTCGGCCCCCCAGTCGTCCAGTGGCTACCCTGAGCGCCTGCCCGATCCGTCCACGGCCGGTCGGCGACAAACCCGCGGGGGTGTAGCTCAGTTCGGCAGAGCACTTCGTTCGCAACGAAGGGGTCGTCGGTTCAAATCCGATCACCTCCACCGCATCCACACCCGCCCTGTGCACCCTGCAGGGCGGGTGGTTCGTTGGCATGCTGTGTGCCCGACGCCCGACACCGCGACCACGAGGCAGACCATGGACATGCGCCACGTCGTCGACCAGTGGTACCGCCGGAGCGGAGCGACCCTGCCGGGAGCCGATCCGCGACCCTCGCACGGTGCCGAGATGGAGGGCTGGTTCTGGCGCGTGACCGACCCGGATTCCGGGCGCGTGCTGGTCGTGCTGTGCGGCGTGAACCAGCATCCCGATGGTGACTGGGCCACCGTGGCAATCGCAGCGGAGCCGGGTGGGTTCGTGAGGGCGGTGGCGTTGCCGGATGCCCACGCCGACACCGACGCCTATCGGGTGGTGGCAGGCAACGGCGCCTTCGAGGCCAGCGCGACGCGGGTGCACGTCGACCTGGGCGCCGATGCCCGCGTCGACCTCGAACTCGATCGGCTGGTCGGCTGGCCGCGAGCACTGGGAGGTGGAGGAGTCTTCTCGGCCTTGCCGTTCCTGGGCCAGTACTGGCATCCCCACCTGCTGGGCGGGGGCGCCGGCGGGACTGCCGTCGTCGGCGAGGACACCTGGGTCTTCGACGACGCCGAGGTCTATGCCGAGAAGAACTGGGGTGCCGGCTTTCCCGAACATTGGTGGTGGGGTCAGGCGCAGGGGTTCGATCGACGTGACGTGTGCGTGGCCTTCTCGGGCGGCGTGCTGACGGCGGGTCCGGTCGCTGCCACCGTCGGTGGTGTGGTCGTCCGGGTCGGCGCGCACGTGCTGCGCCTGACACCACCACTGGCACGTGTGGACAGCGACACCGACGGGCGGCACTGGCGCGTGCATGCCCGCGGTCGGGGGTGCCGGGTGGACATCACGGCCACGGGCCTCGGCGCCCCGCACGTGCTGCCGGTGCCACTGCCTGCCCAGCGGCGCAACGTCGACACCGATTTCGAGTTCCTGCGAGGGCACCTGGAGCTGCAGGTTCGAGGTCGCATCGACTACCACGGAACGACCGAGTACGCCGGCCTGGAAGTCGGGTATCGGCCCGCCACGAGCTGACCGGCGCGTGGTTCCGACGTCATCTGTGCGGATCACTGGCATCCGGCCACCGCCTCTGCGACCATGGCGACAGCACCACGGCACCATGGCGCCACGGGCACCGGCCAGGAGACGATGATGGACACGAGATCGTTGTACGCAGGTGGACCCGACGTGTCCGAAGTGGGCTTCGGTGCATGGGCGATCGGCGGCAGTTGGGGCGAGGTCGACGACGACGAGTCGCTGGCCGCGCTCGAGACCGCCGTGCGCGCGGGCGTGACCTTCTTCGACACCGCCGACGTCTACGGGGACGGCCACAGCGAACGACTGGTCGGCGAGATCGCGGCCGAGCACGACGTCGTGGTCGCGACCAAGATGGGTCGTCGCGAAGACATGGATCCGTCGGTCTGGACGCAGGAACAGTTCCTGTCGTGGTTGAACCGGTCGCGTCGCAACCTCGCCGTGGACACCATCGACCTCGTCCAACTGCACTGCATCGGGCCGGAGCCCTATGCCATGGAGTCAGTCTGGGAGGCATTGCGTGAACTGCAGTCCGACGACGTCGTGACCGCGTTCGGGGTGAGCGTCGAGACGGTCGACGAGGCGTTGGCCGCGTTGGAGGTGGACGGCCTGGCAACGATCCAGCTGATCGCGAACCTGTTCCGGATGCGGCCAGTCGACGAGGTCTTCGATGCCGCCCGGGATGCCGGGGTCGGCGTGATCGTGCGGGTGCCGCTGGCCTCGGGGCTGCTGACGGGCAAGTTCGATGCCGACTCGACCTTCGATGCCGACGACCACCGCAACTTCAATCGTGACGGCCAGGCCTTCGACGTCGGCGAGACCTTCGCCGGCGTCCCGTGGGAGGTCGGGCTCGCCGCCGTCGAACGCATCCGGCCGTTGGTGCCCGAGTACGTGACGATGGCGCAGTTCGCGCTGCGGTGGGTGCTCGACCACGACGCCGTGAGCGTGGTCATCCCGGGGGCGCGCACCCAGGCCCAGGCCCGTGGCAACGCGGCCGCCTCGCACCTCGATCCGCTCGCACCGGACGTGCACGCCGCGCTGCGGGAGGTCTACGACGAGATGGTCAGGCCGCACGTCCACGACCGCTGGTGAACTTGGTCAGGTGAGGGCGAGCGTCGCACCCAGGCGCCGCCGCCATGCCCGACCGCTGCCCAGCAGCAGCGTCGCCGCACTGGCGCGCTTGTAGTACAGGTGGGCATCGTGCTCCCACGTGAAGCCGATGCCGCCATGGACCTGGATCGAGTGGCCGGTGATGGCGGCAGCGGTGGCCGGACACAGCGACGCCGCCACCGGGACCGCCACGGCCACCTCCTCGACGTCGTGCACTGCCAGCGCTCGGGCCGCCCACCACGCCGTGGACCGGGCGGCCTCCAGTTGGACGAGGTCATCGGCAAGCAGGTGCTTGACGGCCTGGAACGAACCGATCGCACGCCCGAACTGGCGACGGACCTTGGCGTACTCGACGGCCATGGCATGGGCGCCGGCAGCCACGCCGACCATTTCGTTGGCCAGCATCACTGCACCCACGGTCCGAGCAGTGTCGATGACGTCGCCCGCGTCGCCGACCAGGGCGTCGTCGTCGTCGACCGCGACGTTGGCGAACTCGACCCGCGCGAGCGGTCGCGTCGGGTCCAGGGCGTCCATGGGCACGACGGTCATGCCGGCGCGGTCGGTCGGGACCACGAAGGCCCCGCGTCCCGTCGCCACGACCACTGCCTCGGCGCCCACTGCCTCGATCACGTGACTTGCATGGCCGTCCAGTCGCGCACCGGCTTCGGTGTCCGTGATCTCCACGCCGTCGTCGGCACCGGCGACGGGCACCGCCACGACCATGCGCAGCGCTCCCGCCGCGATCGACGGCAGCATCGTTGCACGCTGGTCGTCGGTGCCATGGTCGCGCAGGACGGCGGTCGCCATGATCGTCGACAGCATTGGCAGCGGGGCAACGGCTCGGCCGATCTCCTCGAACACCACGGCCACCTCGACCATGCCGTAGCCGGCGCCACCCAGGTCTTCCGGAATTGCCATCGCCTGCCACCCCATGGCGGCGACCTCCTGCCACAGGCCTTCGTCGAATGCACTCGGCGTGGCCATCAACTCGCGCACGCGCTTCATCGGGACCCGCGCGCCCAGGAAGTCTCGCGCCACGTCCCGCAGGGTCGCCTGCTCGTCGGTGAGCACCAGGTCCTGGATTGTCGCGGCCCCGGTCCGTGTCGGGCTGGTCTCGGTGGCCGTGTCAGTCATGTGCAGGTTCCTGTCGCGTGCCGGTTCGATGGTGCGGTGGAGGAAGCACGTGTCCGGTGTGGGAAGCGGTGCGGGGCCAGCGGGTGGTGGTCGGCAGCGTCATCGCGGCACCTCGCGCCAGGGCAGGTCCTTGTCGACGCGGGGTTCGCCCGGCAGGCCGAGCACGCGTTCGCCGAGGATGTTGCGCAGGATCTGTGACGTGCCCCCCTCGATCGAGTTGGCGCGCGCTCGCAGGAAGGACTGCTGGGGCGTGACCACGGGCACCTCGTCCAGGGTCGGCGCGGTGAGCTCGTAGCCGCCCGGCATCAGCAGGCCGTCCGGGCCCAGCACCTGCATGGTGAAGGTGGTGATGGCCTTGTTCAGTTCCGCCCAGTGCAGCTTGGAGGTGGACCCCTCCGGTCCGGGCGTGCCGGCCGTGCGCGCATGCGATGCCCGCAGCGACGTCAGGCGCAGCGCCTCGGCCTCGACCCACAACTGCAGCAACTGGTCGGCCATCGCCTGGTCGTCGTGGTCGCTGTCCTGCCATGCCGCGACGGCGTCGGCGATGGCGCCCGTGCCGCGTTCGGGCACGTTGCCGCCGATCGCGACGCGTTCGTTCATGAGCGTGGTCATCGCGACCGACCAGCCGGCGCCCACCGCCCCCAGTCGCATGGCGTCGTCGATGTGGACGTCGGTGAGGTAGACCTCGTTGAACTCGGCCTCGCCCGTGATCTGGTGCAGGGGGCGGACGTCGACCCCGTCGCTGTCCATGTCGAGCACGAAGTAGGTCAGCCCGCGATGCTTGGGCTGGCCGGGGTCCGTGCGGGTCACGAGCAGGCCCCAGCGGGACACGTGGGCCAGCGTGGTCCACACCTTCTGGCCGTTGACGATCCATTGGTCACCCTCCGCGATGGCGGACGTCGCGAGGTTGGCCAGGTCGGAGCCGGCGCCCGGTTCGCTGAACAGCTGGCACCAGATCTCCTCCATGGTGAACATCGGCCGCAACAGCCGATCCTGCATGGCGTCGTCGGCGTGGCTGAGCAACGTGCCGGCACCCATGCCGATGCCGATGATGTTGCTGCGCAGGTTGGACTGGTCCGCGTCCGCCTCGCCCAGCCGCGACCGGACGTGGGCGAGATGACGGGGGGAGGCACCCAAACCACCCTTTCCCACCGGGTGGTGGACCCAGGCCAGGCCGGCATCGAACTGGGCGCCCCAGAAGTCTCGTGGCGGTGTCGTGGCGGGTGGATGCGCGGCCAGCAGCGCGTCGATGGCGTCGTCGATGCGGGTCATGTCGTCCACGTGGGGCACTCCGAAACGGGGAGCGCCAAGGGTAGGCAGTGGGTGCCCCCGTGGCTCCGAGGTGGCGCCTCGGTGCCGCCACCACGGTGGCTAGGCTGCGCGGCAAGGGTCCATGCCATCCCGGGGGGAGCCGATCCATGTCATGCCCAGCCTGCGGCGCTGACCGTCCCGGCGCCGACGTGCCCTGCCCATCGTGCGGTGCGCCGGCCGTGGATCCACCGCCGGACTGGCCCGAGGCAGCGACACCTCCCCCTTCGCCATTGGATCCGCCCACTCTCGACCTCGGCGCGCCGCCGTCCGGGGATGGAGCCGACGTCGATGGATCGGCGGAGTCCGCGCCCGAAGACTCCTCGTCGGGCGGACAGGCAGCGGACCCGGGGGCCGCGGGCGAGGCAGCGTCGGGGGAAGCCGGGCACCCACCGCCGCCCGTGGACCCGTCGGATCCCCCCGGCCCGCCGCCGATTCCGTTCACGCCACAGGGCTCGTCGGGCGGCAGCGGTCGTACCTGGGTCCTGGTGGGCGTGGCGCTGCTCTTCGTGGTCGGCATCGGTGCCCTTGCCGTGGCGCTGGTCGCCGGCGGCTCCGAC
>DATFMD010000047.1:0-6727 GCA_035267125.1 Nitriliruptoraceae bacterium
CACCTCGTCAACGCGGGCCCGCAGCTCCTCGCTGGTCGAGGTCTCGGTGGGCAGTCGCCGCAGCGCATCCACCGCAACGCCGAGCGGCTCGCCGGCCCCGTCCACGCCCAGGGCATCGCCGGCGGTCTGCAGTCCGCCGCGCAGCTCGTCTGCATGCACCAACTCGTCGATGCGCTGCTCGAGCTCCTCGTCGTCCTCGGACAATCCTGCTGCGTCGATCTCGGCGACTTCCCGTTCGAGGTGGTCCATCTCGCGAGCACGCGTGGTCACGCTGGCCGCCAGTTCGTCGCGCCGGGCCAGCACCTGGGCGTGGTGGGCGTGGGCAGCGGCATGCGCGGCCACGGCTTCGAGGTGGACGGCGCCGCCCCACCCGTCCAGCAGCCGACGCTGGGTGGCGGGTTCCAGCAACCGCCGATGACTGTCCTGGGCATGGATCTCGACGGCGGGCGCCACCACCTCCTCCAGGGCCCCGACCGTGGCCAGGTGCCCCTCGATGCGGACCCGCGATCGGCCCGACGCCTGGATGCGACGCTGGACGACGGCTTCGACCACCACTGGTTCGCCCATCGTCGCCCCGGATTCCGCCACGTCCCCAGCGACGGCATCGCCTGCGCCAGCGCCGGCCTCGTCGTCAGCGCCCGCGCCGTCAGCGCCCGCGCCGGCCTCGCCGTCAGCGCCCGCGTCGTCCGCGGCCAGCCACCTGGCCAGTGCCGTCGGCGCCGGGGCCCACCGAGCCTCGACCACGGCGGCGTCGGCGCCGGTGCGCACCAGCGTGGCGTCACCGCGGCCCCCGGTCAGCAACTGCAGGGCGGTCACGAGCATGGTCTTGCCAGCCCCGGTCTCGCCCGTCACGACGTTGAGGCCGGGAACGAGCGTCAGGCTGGCGTCGCGGATGACACCGAGGTTGGCAATGTGGAGTTCGTCGAGCATCGTCGACCCCTATACGAGGTTGAACTTGCGTCGCAGCAGGGAGGGAAAGGGCAGCGGGTCCACGAGGGCAACCAGCACGGGTGTGGCCGAGCCGCGGCACGACACGCTGCCCCCGGCCGGCACCATCAGCGGCGTGCGACCGTCGCAGGACACGACCGCGGGCTCCTGCCCCTCGACGACGGTCACCACGATCGTCTCGGAGGGATCGGCCACCAGCGTGCGGTCGTAGAGCGTGTGCGGGGCGACCGGCACCACCAGGGTCACGTCGACCAGCGGTGACACGATGGGGCCGCCGGCCGACAGTGCATAGGCCGTGGACCCCGTCGACGTCGACACGATGACGGCATCGGACCCGAACCGGGTGTAGCGGTGGTCGCCGACCGAGATGGCCGTGTGCAGCATGTGTTGACGGGCCGACTTCTCGATGGCGACGTCGTTGAGCGACCAGGACGTGCCGATCTCGCCGCCGTCCGGATCCGCGGCGACCATGTCGAGGGTGGCACGTTCGGCGATCGTCCAGTTTCCCGCGACGACCGCGTCCAGGGCCACGTCGACGTCGTCCGGGTCGACCTCGGCCAGGAACCCGAGGTTGCCGAGGTTGACGCCCAGCAGGGGCACGCCGGCGTCGCGACAGTGGTGCGCGGCACGCAGGAATGTCCCGTCACCACCCAGGGACAGCACCAGGTCGAGTCCATCGACGAAGTCGACCTCGCGCACCGGCAGGCCGAACTGTTCGGGGTCCCGGCCCTCGGCGGCGATGACGACGTCCACACCCTCGGCCGCCAGTCGGCCCACCACGTGCTCGGCCATCGCGACCGCGTTGGGCCGGGCACCGTGCACGACGAGCCCGACTCCGGACGGTGGGCCGACGAGGTCGGACGTCGTGGCCGGTCCCGGCGCCGTCACAGTTCCTCGATGGCGCGCAACGCGGTCACGACATCACGATTGAGCTCGTCGAAGGCCGACGCACGGGCGTCCAGCGGCACGTCGGTCAGGCCGCGTGCCCGCTGCAGGAGCCTGGGGTCGATGCCCGCGTCGCCCGCGTCGGCGGATGGCGACACCGATGCATCGCGGCCAGGCTCGTCACCGGTGCCATCGGGATGGCGCGAGGCGGGTCCATCGTCCATCGGTGGTGTCCAGGGGTCGACGTCCGGCAGGAGTGGGGCCGTGCGCAGCATGGAGCGGGCAGGGCACCCAACGACGCACTGTATCGGCGCTCGACCCGAATTCGACGACACCACGGCGTCCTGTGGGTCACCACGCGGCCCCTGCCATGCTCGGCGTTCGGACCAGCCTCGAGACTGCTGCCCGACATGCGCACGCCGTCCGGTCCGCTCACTCGTCGGGGGGCTGGTCGGCTCGTGGCCCGACGACTCGATGGTGGACCATGACCTCCTCGCCACTGATGCGCACGGTCACCAGTTCGAGGTCGACCGGGGCATGCAGGCTGGCCGGGAGCATCGTGGGCGGACCGCCCACCACGACACCCGCGATCGTGGTGAACAGGTCGGAGGCCACGCCAGCGGTCAGCAGGTCGTGCGCCAGGGTCGGTCCCCCCTCGCACAGGATGCGTCCCCACCCCCGGGCGTGCAGCGCATCGACCGCGCGTGCGACGTCGGCGGCCTCGCCGTCTCCCACGACGTCGACCTCGGCGCCGCGAGCTTCGAGGTCCGCCCGAACCCGGGCCGGCATGCCCGTCCCCGTCACCACCACCACGGCCGCGTCGTCGGCTCCCCACAGCCGATCGAGGTCGTCCAGTTCGC
The DNA here is from genome assembly GCA_035267125.1 of Nitriliruptoraceae bacterium. Lineage (GTDB taxonomy): Bacteria > Actinomycetota > Nitriliruptoria > Nitriliruptorales > Nitriliruptoraceae > Salsipaludibacter. Next base: position 2,694 of record DATFMD010000047.1, read on the forward strand.
CGGTGCGGGTGACGATCGCCAGCGCCGGGCGTGCAGCCTGTCCCCGCTCGCGTCGAGCGGCGGCGGATCGGTCGCTCGGTGGACCGTAGTTCTCGGCCCGGGCGGTGCCGGCACCGACCAGCACCACGTCGCAGCGATCCCGCAGTGCCTGGAACAGGGCACGGTCACCGGCGCCGCCCAGCGGACCTGAACGACCGTTGATCGCGATGGCTCCGTCGAGTGCAGCCACGAAGTTGAGCGCCGTCCAACGTGTGCGCTCGGACATGTCGGCAGCAAGGTCGTCGCGGGCCACGTCCGGGCCACGCTCCGTGCCGCTGCCGTCGTCCCGGGGGGGCCACACCTGGTGCATGGTCGGAATGCCTTGGGCTGCTAGCGTCGTCGACCCGCACGCTAGCGCCAGCCCTGCCCGCCCCACGGTGGTGAGCCTGGCCTGGTCGATCACCAGCGTTGCAGCAAGGGATCTGTCACGTGGCCACCCCCGAGGAAGTCGAAGCGACCATCGCGATGCTGGTCGAGCGCCTCCACGGCCTCGATTCGTCCAGCCGTTCGGGCCTGCCGACGAAGCGCACGATCGAGACCATCTGTCCCGACCTGGACCAGCGCTGGCATGCCGAGTGGAGCGGGGGCAAGGTCAGCCCGGTCGAACGTGGCAGTCCACCGGGCCGGGCCGACATCAGGGTCAAGGTCGACTCCGACGACCTGCTCGCCCTGGCCCACGGGTCGATGTCGTTTCGCCAGGCATGGCAGGCCGGTCGGGTCCGGATCGATGCCTCCGTGACCGACATGCTGCGGCTGCGCGCAGCACTGTGACCGATGACCGACACGCCGATGCCTGACACCCCGGTGCCTGACACCCCGGTGGCTGACACCCCGGTGGCTGACACGCCGGTGGCTGACAGCCCGGTGGCCCACGACCGGGCCGGTGCCCCGTTGTGGACCGAACCGCACCTCGTTGCGGGCGAACCGGCGACACCGTCACTCGAGGAAGACGCTGCCGTCGACCTGTGCGTGGTCGGGCTGGGCGGCACGGGACTCGCCGCCGTCGAGGCCGGCCTCGAAGCTGGACTCCGCGTCGTCGGCATCGACGCCGGACCGATCGCGGGCGCTGCTGCAGGTCGCAACGGAGGGCTGCTGTTGGCAGGCATGGCCGCCTTCCACCACGACGCAGTGCAGCGACACGGACGCCACCGAGCGCGAGCGTGGTACGAGGCCACCCTGGCCCAACGCGATCGCATGGTCGCCGACGATCCCCGATCCTTGCGGGTGACCGGTTCCCTGCGCGTTGCGGCCGACACTGCCGAGGCCCAGGACCTGGATGCCCAGGCGACCGCCATGCAGCGCGATGACCTGCCGGTCGACCGGGTGGCTTCGGAGCGTGGTCCCGCCCTGCTGTTTCCCGGCGACGCCGTCAGCAATCCGGCCGATCGGTGTCGGCGCATGGCACGACGACTGGTCGATGGGGGCGCCCGACTGGCTGCCCACACCGCCGCGCAGTCGATCGGCTCGGGCGTGGTCGTGACCGAGCACGCGTCGGTGTCGGCGCCCACGATCCTGGTGTGCGTGGACGGCGGCCTGGGTCGTGTGGTGCCGTCGCTCGCCGCCCGGGTCCGGCCATTCCGTCTCCAGATGGCCGGCACGTCGCCCACGGCAACGGTCGTGGATCGCCCGGTGTATCGCCGCTGGGGGTTGGACTACTGGCAGCAGTTGCCGACGGGCGAGTTGGCCATCGGCGGTGGCCGCGACCATGGCGGCGCCGACGAGCAGACCGACGACGCCGTCACGACGGCGCCCGTGCAGGCGTGGATCGACGTCATGGCTGCGTCGCTGGCACCCGACGCCACGGTGACGCACCGCTGGGCCGCCATCGTGGGCTACACCGATGACGGCATGCCCGCGTGCGCCGAGGTCGCGGACGGGGTGTGGGCCGTTGGCGGCTACTCGGGAACCGGCAACGTCGTCGGGCCCATGCTGGCGCGCGAACTGGTCGCCTGGTCACAGGTCGGCCACCCGAGCGCACTCCTGGGACGTCTGGGCGTCCACTGAATCGCACGAACGGTCACCCACGGACACCCTTGGGGGGCACCCATCGCGGGCTGCCATCGCAGCACCGGTGCGGACCCGACCGGCCCCACCGTGGCCGGCTGGGTCGTAGGGTTGCCGGTGACCGCTCGAAGGTGTTGCGATGACAGAGCCCAGCCCACCCGTCGACGCGACCGACGATGCGCCCGCGGCGCAGCATCCGGCCATCGAGGACCACGGCAACGACGTGGTCGCGATCGACACCTTCACGGGGGGCATGAGCCGCGTCACCGCGGGATTCCTGCTCACGACCCCACGACCCACGCTGATCGAGACTGGTCCGGCACTGGCCGTGGATCGCCTGCTCGAGGGCCTGGCCGAGGTCGGGATGTCGGGCGACGACCTCGCGCTGATCGTGCTGACCCACATCCACCTCGACCATGCCGGGGGTGCCGGCGACGTTGCTGCTGCGTTCCCTGCTGCCGAGGTCGTGGTCTGCGACGTCGGTGCCAGGCACCTGCACGATCCCGCGCGACTCAATGCCTCGGCCCGGCAGGTGTACGGGCCGCTCCACGACACGGTCTACGGCGACTGCACCCCGATCGAGGCAGACCGCATCCGTGCGGTCGGCGACGGTGAGATGCTCAACCTGGGCGGTGGTCGCAGCCTGCAGGTGATGTACACCCCGGGGCACGCCAAGCACCACATCGGCCTGTTCGATCCGGACACCGGCGCGCTCTTCTCGGGCGATTCGGTCGGGGTCAAGCTGCCGGGCATGACGGCGATCCGGCCGGCCACTCCCCCGGCCGACTTCCACCTCGAGGCGGCGCTGGCCTCCCTGGAGGCCTACCGGGAACGCGATCCGGCACGACTCTTCCTCACCCACTACGGACCCGTCGACCCGCCACTGGAGTCGCTTGCCGAGGCGGAGGAGCGCCTGCGCATGTGGGCAGCGACTGCCGAGGCGGCCTGGCACGAATCGAGCGAACTGGACCACGTCGCCGAGACCCTGGCCGCGAGGTTCGCCGAGGAGATGGACCCGAGCGCCGTGGCTGACGACCCCGACGGCATCCAGCGTCTGGAGTTGCTCTCGGGTGTGCGATCCAACGCCGCCGGACTGGTGCGCTACTTCGAGCGCCGCGATGCCGGCACCCTCACCGACGTCGGCTGAATCCCGGATCCGGCACTGACTAGGGTGGGTCGCGGCTGCCGAAGGCCACGCCGTCGCCTTCGACCCAGGAGTGGCGCATGCGTCGACCGGTGGTGTGGGTGACCGAACACGTGCACGACGACGCCCTGCAGCGCCTGGCCGAATCCGCCGATGTGCTCGGACCCGGGGAGATCAGCGCCGACGAACGCGCACGAGTCGATGGCGTGGTGGTGCGCTCGACGGTCGTGGACCGAGCCTTCATGGACACGCTGCCGGCGTTGCGTGCGATCGGCAAGCACGGAGCCGGCACGGACACCATCGACGTCGACCTTGCCGAACAACGAGGCATTCGCGTCGACCGGGCCGCCGGCGCCAACGCCGAATCGGTCGCGGACCTCGCCGTCTGCCTGGCCCTGCAGTTGCTGCGGGCACCTGACCTCCACGATGCGGCCCTGCGCCGGGGTCGGCGCGTCCCGGTCGAGCAACGGACGGGCCACGAACTCGGTGAGCGTCACTGCGGCATCGCGGGACTGGGCGCGATCGGCTCCGCAGTGCGGCGGAGAATCGAGCCGTTCGGCCCCGACATCACCGCCTTCGACCCCGGCCTCGCGGACGAGGACTGGCCATCGGGGGTGACGCGAGCACCCGACATGGACGCGCTGCTGTCGGCGTGCGACCTCGTGTTCCTGCACCTGCCCCTGCTGCCAGCGACGCGTCACAGCCTCGACGCGGCGGCGCTGGCGCGCATGCCTGCCGGCTCGATGATCGTCAACTGCGCCCGCGGCGGCATCGTGGTCGAGCAGGACCTCGCCGATGCACTCGCCAGCGGTCACATCGCGGGTGCCGCCTCGGACGTCTTCGAGCA